>JABDLZ010000088.1 GCA_013001705.1 Flavobacteriales bacterium | reverse complement strand
AGTTCTTTTGCCGTCTGCTGACCCAACTCCCGCGTAGGTGCCATGATGAGCACCTGGGTACTGTCATCTTGCATATCGACCAGATCCAGTAGTGGAAGGCCGAATGCAGCTGTTTTACCGGTACCGGTCTGTGCTAGTCCTATGAAATCAGGGGTGTCGGGAGCCAGCAATAGGGGTATCGCCTGTTGCTGGATGGGTGTCGGTGTAGTAAAACCGATCTCTGCCAAGACCCCGAGTAAAGACTCTGAGAGTCCAAGCTTATCGAATGACATCAAAAAATGGGAATGTTAAAATGATGCCGCAAAGGTAGCCCAAATAACTATGGGCCTGACCTTCAGGTGTGAAGCATGGGAATATGGTCTACTGCCTGCCGACTTAGAATTTGGCCAATTTCCGGGTCAACACTACTTGATCATCCAGGGACATCTGGAAGAAGTATATACCCGATGACCAGAGCGAACTATCCAAGGTGTAGTTCAGCTGCATGCCTTTGCCCATCTGTTCTTCAAAGATCACTTCTCCAGTGATATTCATCACGCGGAACATGATATCTCCTTGCACGGGCATATTCATGCGCAGTTCTATCCGATCCTGAAAGGGATTGGGACTGAGAGTGACTTGCTCTTGATCGAATTCTTCCACACTGGTGGCTGAGAACCAATATTCGACTCCGTGCTGACCGCAGTTGCCTGTGAATCCAGCAGGATCAGAACCTTCTACAAAAGTTCCAGCTACCCAGAGTCCGGCTTCGGCAGCTTCGCTCTCACGCCCATTTCCTGCCGCTCCATACTGCATGAAATCCACCATGGAACCCGGATCGCTGAAGGCACCTGTAGGAAGATAGAGCGCCATGTCACTATCTATATCATCCAGATTCCAGAAGAGGACTAAGAAATCATCGGGAGGAATAGCACTGGGATCACCGAATAAGGCTGGCTGTGCTGAAATATCCCCGTACGAGAACAAGGAACATAGTCTGTAGTCTGAGATATCTATGGTCGCTAAGGTCCTATTGTGAATGGTGATCAAATCATTCTGCGGGTCTACTGACACGAGACGGATGCACTCTCCACCACCCCCTTGAGCAAGGATGGATGATGAGAACAGGACAAATAACGAGAACGTGGAAAGTAGTCTTGTGAACATGTAGTAGGTATTGGTGGTCTGATGTGAAGATAAAAAAATCTATGAAGCCTTCATCTCATCCTTGAGCTCGGGTTCCTGCTCTACCTGCGCAGGTGCCTGTGCTGAATGGGAGGCGGACCGTTGCACGGTATACATCTCCATAGGTCCCTTTCCTTTGACGATCAATGCGCCTCTGGAGGTGAATTCGAAATCTTCACAATCCTTGACCATCTCATAGGTGGTCTTGCTGATATTGATCGAGTTCATCTCGGCACATTCTTCCATCCTGGCTGCGATATTGACCGTATCACCCCAGATATCGTATTGGAATTTGCTCTGTCCCACGACTCCTGCCACCACAGGTCCTGAGTGTATCCCTAGTCTGATCTGGAAGGGTTTCATCCCCTTTGATCGATTGATCTGCCTTCTTTCTTGGATGAAGTCCTTGATATCCAATGCAGCTCGGATCGAGCGCTCCTGATAATTGAATTCCGTGTCATATAGGCCCCCTACGGCCATATACGCATCACCGATGGTCTTGATCTTTTCCAGTTGATAGGATTCTATGATCTGATCGAACTTCATGAAACAGATGTTCAATTCTTCTACCAACTCCTGTGCGGACATGCTTGCAGCAATTCCGGTGAAATCCACAAAATCAGTGAACAGCACCGTGACCATGCTATAATCCTTGGCGCTCGCTTTACCTGTCATCTTGAGCTCCTTAGCAACTGGTGCTGGCAGGATATTGAGCAGGAGTTTGTCCGATCGGTCCCTTTCTGACTGGATCTCGGCCCGTGATCTTCTCACATAGGTAAGTCGACTCCATAATCCTCCTGTGAAAATGAGTATCCCCACTCCGAGTATGAGATAGAGATTGCGTTTTTGTTTTTCTCCATCCAATTCTGCTTGGAACTCGAATTCTGCACGCATACGATCTTCTTCAGCGGCCAAGCTATCTGCAAGGAATTGCTTGGAGAACTGATAGTCCATTTCCAATTTGGTGATCCTTCGGGTCAGTTCCTGACCTTCCAGCGAGTCTTTGGCGGCCACATATTCCTTGAACATCTCCAAGGCGGCCGCTTCATTACCCAATTGATCATGGGCCTTGTAGAGGCAATAGCAACTCTCCTTGTGCAAGGGGATCGCCTCCCATACCTCTGCTTGGTCTTTTGCCTTTTGACACCAATAGAGGGCGTTCAGATATTCTCCCTTCAAGAGGTAGGTATCACCGATCCTGACCATCATCTTACCCCGCTGATGTGAGCCCGGTCTATCCGTATACATACTCAGGGCCTGCTCATAGAGTGTCAATGCAGAGTCCAGATCTCCTTGTTTCTGTAGACAGGAGCCTATGTTGACATAGCTGATGGCGATCCAGGCCGTGTCTTGGAGTTCTTTCCAGATATCTATGCAATGCGCATGCATATTCAGGGCTTCATTGATATTGCCCATATCCTCTTGAAGTGCTCCGAAGTTGTTATAGGACATAGCGAGATTGCGCTTGTCTTCCAGTTTCATACGCAATCCGAGACACAAATCGTAGTATCTGCGCGCCTCTTCATAATTCTGCTGATAGTGGTGTATGGTCCCGATGTTGTTCAAGACATTGGCCCACAATTCTTCATCCGCACTATTCTCTACCAATCGCAGTGCATCCAATTGGTATTTGAGTGCCTTTTCGTAATTGCCTTGAACCTGATAGACGATTCCTTGGCGCGAATAGACCTCTGCCTCTCCTGCCTTATCCGAACTCTTCACAGCCAGTGTCAGTGCACTATCCATATACTGCAATGCGGCATGCAGGTCGCCTAGACGCTCATGGCGTGTGGCCTCATCCAAGTAATCCTCCATATCGTCCTGAACGGTAGAAGCCGTGAGAGCAATGGTGGAGATGAGAAGGCAGAAGAGGGTTATATGTCGAATGAGGATGGAGGTCAAGGTGATTGGTTACGACCCTCATTTGCCGAGAGTCTGTAGTTCAAGGTAAACATTTAATCTCTCAGATAAAAATCTGAAATCTAAAGAGTTGTGTCTACATTGCTTCAATAACCATTACACGACCATGAAAAGACCAATTCTACTATTTGCCGCGCTAGCCATGATTTTGACCTGCGCGATGGAGACCTATGCTCAAGAAGCTCCAGCCATTCCCGCTTCGTTCTATGATAAGGAATTGATCGCTGACATACTCGGCAATGAGAATTGCACGGGTCTACGGGTGTATCCCACCTTGGATCTGAAGAAGGCGCAATTGTCTTTGATGATCATCGGAGTGGACGAATCCGGAGCGGAGTTATACAATTGGACGAATCCGAAGTTGAAATACCAACTCTATGAAGGAATCACTGATGGAAAGGCAGATATCGAACCACTGAGCGCGAATAATGCTCGGAAATTGTGTCAGGCCTATTCCACTGCCCATGTGGCCTTCAACAGCGTCATCGCCAAAGACAAGATCTCTGATTGTTCCGGAGATTGTACCGGATATAGTATCCGCTTGACGACCAAGGGGACGAATTTCAATTTCGAGATCGTACCGGCCAAGATTGTGAACAACGCTGTAGAGATCATCGGAACGCCTGTGGCAGGTGACCCTTGCCCGACTTTCTGCGGGGATTCAGGAAACTACCTATGCACTCCGTAGTGAGCGGCTAGAAAAGCTCTTCTTCTGAAGACTCATCTGGGAGTTCCAGCGCTTTGACAGACTGTACAGAGTTGCCGGCAATACCCTTGACCGACCCATACATATCGATGGTATTGTTGACCACCTTCTCGATCTGTTTCTCGCGCTGTTTCCAGATGCGTTGCATACTGCGTTTCTCCTTTTCCAGATCCTCCTTCATCTGGGAGAATCCATCTACGATGGCCTCTATCTGCATGCGGAAGGTATTGCTGGTGAGATAGTCGTAGAGCATGTGCATCTTATCGCCCTTGTTCTCTTGACTGGTCAATGCCGTGCGGTAGCGTATGAGGCTCTGTCGCAGTACGGCTGAGAGCCCTTTGAACTCCTCATAATTGCATATCCAGATGCCATCTCGCATGCCTAGGCGTTCCATTCCCTTGGGCATGACCTCGGTGATGAGCACACCTATATCTGCACCTTTATCCCGGATATCGGCCTTGAACTTCTCGATCCAGGCGGGTTGGAAATCCTTGGTACGCTTGCTCTCATAGTAGATGTTCCCACAATTGGGAAATGCACGAGTATTGACCGTCTGTAAGCAATCACCCCCTCGAGCCCCTTTCTTGATCTCAGTGATGGTGTCGAGTGGGAATTCTTGCGCCAGCCATTCTTCTATGGCCAACTCCTGCACCTCCCCTTGCAATTGCATGGAGCCTTGCTCCTGCTTGCGCTTCATCTCTTCGGTGAGTTTCTTCTGATCCTCCAGCTGTTTTTGCAACTCACGGAATCGGAGTTCGTTCTTCTCCTCTTCACTCTTCCGTATCTTATCTTTCTCCAGACTGATCTGCTGGTTGATCCTGCGCTGTGCCTCTGCTTCCAATTTCTCTTTCATCTCGGCAGAATCCCGCTTGAGCTTCTCAATCTCGGCCTTGGAGCGATTGAGTTCCTTGACCTGCTCGGACTTGGCCTGGAGTTCTTCATTCAAAGCCTTGATCTGGTCCGAATTCTCTTCAGCAAGCTTTTGCTTCAACCGTTCTTCTAGGGCGATACGCTCTTGTTTCATCTGAGCGTCCAACCGCTCTTGGAAAAGTTCATTCTCCTTCCGTTTCTTCTCTTCGAACTCGGCTTTGGAGCGCTCGAGCGCTGTCCGCTGTTCTTCTATCTGTTTCTTCTGCTCTTCCGATTGCGCTTGATACTTCTTCTTCAACTCATCTTCCAACTGATGAGCAAGAATGTCCTGCACATCGATGTCGGTCGCACAATTGGGGCACTTTATCTGTGTCTTCTCCATACAGCCGAAAAGTACGGCATGCCTAGCGAATGGCGCATGGTCAGCATTACAATTTTATCCCCTGATCAGAGAAACGAACTTCATAGGATCAACAGAGGAATCGATATATTCACACAGGCCCATGGGACTTGGGGGAGTCCTTTACCTGCCCTATCCAGACGCTATGAATAGATTCTTTCTTCTACTTCTCCTCATATTCTGCTTTGAAATAAGCTCTTTGGGGCAGTGCGCTCCGCCTCAGGCTGTCGTGCTATACAGCAACAATTTCGACATGACAGCTGGCATCACTTGGGCCACACCGACCAATTCCACCTGTCCCATTCTCTATTATGAGGTGCATTATGCTAACGAGCCCATACCTGTGCCCGGCACTACACCTCCAGGCACGATCATCACCCCCGTGAGCTTCCCGAGTTTGGGAGTGCCTTATGGCACAGCAGATGCTTGGGTGCGGTCCGTCTGTGATTGTGAGCCGGGTGATGGAGGGGATGGTATTGGCGACACAGAGAGTCAATGGATACAAGCGACCTTCTGTGAGCCGATATTGATTTTCCCTGATGACGGAATCTACTGTCCGGGGCCTCCTGTGAGTGTGGCGGAATCTTCCCAATGCTCCAACTTCACTTCCGCCACTATGTACTTCATTGCCTTTTTCGAATTCGATGGCACTACATATGTCGATTGTGCTGGGGAGGATGAGTATGTCTTATGGAGAAGTTTTACGGCCCCCGCTGATGGCGCGGTAGATGTATCCATCTCTGAATTCAGCTGGAATGATTTCGGATTCGTCATTCGTGACAACTGTTCCTCAGCCGATGTCTATTGCCAGCCGGCCATCTCGGATGGGGTGGTAGAATCGGTCACCGGACTCACTCCTGGTGCGACCTATTCCATAGGGGTATGGAACAATGACTATCCGTATTACGTGGAGTGGTTCGATGGTGAGTGTGGAGGATTCTATAGCTATAACGGAACAAATAATGAACTGAAACTCTGCCGGGCAGCTGTTGAATGCCCACCCCCATTCGGAGTGAGCACGAGTACCATGACCGATCACAGCGTGATCATCGACTGGGAGACCAATGGCTCATCCCAATGGATCATCGAGTATGGTCCGAGTGGATTCACTCCAGGTAACGGTGAAGTGACCGATGCGATTATCGAACTTCCATTCACCTTGACCGGTCTGGACCCCGAAACATCCTATGAATTTTATGTCATGGCCGATTGTGGTGCAAATGGCACCAGTTCGCATGAAGGTCCTTACTCCTTCATCACCGAACCTTCTATGTGGATCAACAATGCGCCAGGAGATGGATCAGGTTATTGCTGCGATGAATTCACACTGGCAGAGACCTTCAATGCAGGAACTTTCTGCGACTCCATTTATTTCACTTTTGAAGATGAGATCAGCGGATTCGATTGCGACTATAGCATCACACGATCCATCACTGCTCATGACACCTGTGGCAATTCCATAGACCACTCCTTCACTTTCACAGTGGTGGATAATGACATTCCGTGTGGCTGTGATGGAGGGCAGTTCTTCGATAATACCCAGGCAAAAGCAGTATCCATGTATGGGGATTGGGCCGTGGTCGGTAAAAGCGGAGATACTCAGATCATGCATCGAGTCAATGGTGTTTGGGAAGTTTATGAGAACATCGACCTGGGATTTGTATGGACGGATGCATTGGATATGCATGGGGATCGATTCATCGAAGAGAATAACATCTACAAATTGGATGGAATAAGTTGGGAATTGGAGACGGTACTCTTCAATAGTGAGAATGACAGCACATACTACAGATCGGCCATCTACGGAACTACCGTTGTTCTAGGGAGTTCAGAAGGCAATCTGAGCGTATTTGAAAAACAAGGTGATCAATGGATAGAAGTTGCCATCTTCTCCCAAGCCAGCAATTCGGTAGACATAGATGAGAACCTGATCATCGTAGGTCGGTATGAGGGAGGAAATACAGGAGCAATATACCGGAGTGTGAATGGTGTCTGGCAACTGGATGGTATGCTACCTGACGTAGATGGCAGCTATGGAGAAGGGATAGGAGCTGATGTGGCCATAGAAGGAGATCGTGCTGCTGTAGGTACCTGGTACCTAGGTGGGCTCTTCACCTATGACTATGATGGCACCCAATGGACCAATGCCCAATTCCATGAGAATCCGTTCTGGACAGAGTCCATCGGATATAATACCTGCTTCGGCAGTGCCGTAGATATCGAAGGCGATCTGATGGTAGTGGGTGACTACATGAATAAGACGGCTGGAAATTTCAGTGGCTCCGTAGTCGTCTATTCGTGGGTCAATGAGCAGTGGGAACCTCAGGCCAATATCGTCCCTGTGGATCATGAACCCAACCATCGATTCGGAGGCTGCTTGGACCTGCATGGCGAAAGTCTGAGCGTTGGAGTCGAAAACACGTATTGGATAGGTGCAGGAGGCTACAATGGACAAGGGAAACTCTGGTTCTTCGACTGCATGTCAGACTATGTCAACACATTTACCGTCAGCGCTCCTCCGGGTATGGATATCGCTTGTGACGAAGAGTTACCCCTACCCGATTATCAACTGGGAACAGGATGGGGATTCGATTTTATGGTCGACATCGAGATTACGGGAGAACAGGTCTGTGGAGACACCCTCATCCGCACGATCACGGTGACAGACACCAGTGGGCATATCGCTTCTGTGGTCCAGTATTATCCAGTCTACGATAACACACCGCCAAGTCTCACCTGTCCGGAAGATCAGATCGAGGATTCGGATCCACAGGGAGAACATCCTATCCAGTCCTACTTCGGGGCTATAGATTTCTCTGAGAATTGCTCATTGCCGGTCCAGTACCAACAGACGCCATCCGTAGGTACCCTGCTCGATGTAGGAGATCACACTATCCAAGTGACCCTGACCGATCTTTGTGGGAATACCTCCGAGTGTCAATTCACTTTGACCGTGCTGCCTCCTGCCGGATTGATGGAAGCTCCGAGCGATCTCCTGAGCATCCGACCGAATCCTGCCCGAGACATCTTGATATTGGACTATACCGACACATACGGTCCTTTGGATTTCGAGATCATGGACATGGAAGGTCGTAGTGTTCATACAGGCACCATCACATCAGGTATCCGTAGCATTCAAGTCGCCTTTCTGGCCGAAGGGACCTATGTGATCAGATATCGCTCAGAGGGGGATGAGGTTATCGGTACCGCCCGATTCACCATTCTGCGCTGATCGTATGCGCTTCCTTCCCAGTGAGCATAA
>JABDLZ010000087.1 GCA_013001705.1 Flavobacteriales bacterium | reverse complement strand
ATGTAGGGGATGTCGAGCAGTTCTGCGACCATTCCACCTACTTGAGAACCATTATAATCGATGGTCTCCTTTCCGCAGAGAATGATATCGTAGCCCTTATCCTTCGCATAGTCAGCGATCTGCTGAGCCGTGTAAGCCGGGTCTTTAGCCTCTGTATCGATCCGCACAGCATCATCCGCACCGATGGCCAAGGCCTTACGGATGATAGCATCGTTGCTCGCATCACCCACCGTGATGGTAGTTACGCTACCTCCATGCGCTTCTTTCAGTTCCAGTGCCCTTACCAAGGCATACCACTCATCATAGGGGTTGATGATGAACTGCACGTCCTTTTCATCAAAGGCGGTATCGTTGTCGGTGAAGGCTATCCGTGATGTGGTATCGGGGACCTTGCTGATGCAGACCAAAAATTTCATGTGGAGCTCTTTTTTTAAAGTGGCGCAAATGTAAGAAGATGAAAGGCACAGAACCGCTGTCTGGAGTACACATCATATGCAGTGCATAGAGTGGGGGTGATAGACTTGAGAAAGCCCTTTGGAATTGCCGCGGTCTATGTACTTTTGGCATCCGTCAAACCAAGATAACAGACGTCATGAGAGAAGTCCAGTTCAGAGAGGCAGTGTGTGAGGCCATGAGTGAGGAGATGCGCAGGGATAAGAATGTTTTCCTACTCGGAGAAGAGGTGGCCGAGTACAATGGGGCCTACAAGGCCAGTAAAGGAATGTTGGATGAGTTCGGTCCAGAGCGTGTCATCGATACTCCTATCGCAGAATTGGGTTTTGCGGGAATCGCAGTTGGTGCTGCGATGAATGGACTTCGACCTATCGTTGAGTTCATGACCTGGAACTTTGCCATTCTAGCTGCTGACCAGATCATCAACTGTGCAGCTAAGATGCTGCAGATGTCAGGAGGACAGTTCCATGTCCCTATCGTATTCAGAGGGCCTAACGGACAAGCAGGTCAGTTGGCCGCTACCCATTCTCAGAGCTTTGAGTCCATGTATTCCCATTGGCCTGGACTGAAGGTGGTCACCCCATCCAATCCAGCAGATGCCAAGGGATTGTTGAAGTCAGCTATCCGTGATGATGATCCCGTGATCGTTATGGAGTCAGAGCGTATGTACGGTGATACAGGGGAGATTCCCGAAGGAGAATACCTGATTCCGATCGGAGTGGCCGATGTCAAGAAACAAGGGGACGATGTGACCATCGTCTCTTTTGGTAAGATCATGAAGACAGCTCTCGCTGCAGCAGGGGAGCTTGAGAAGCAGGGGGTCAGTGCCGAGGTGATCGACCTAAGAACCATCCGCCCATTGGATATAGACACTATAGTAGAGTCCGTGAAGAAGACCAATCGACTCATCATTTTGGAGGAGAGTCATCCAGTGAGTTCGGTCAGTACGGAGATCAGCTATCGCGTACAGCGACACGCATTCGATTATCTGGATGCACCCATTCGCAGATTATGTATGTCGGATACACCATTTGCATTCTCGATGCCATTGATCGAAGAAGCCCTCCCGCAGATCAGTGACGTAGTGCAGGCTGCCAAGGATGTGTCATACATCGGATGAGTGCTAGATGTGCATTCTATTAACTTTATCGATAGAATGTGGTCAGTCCGAATCTTGATCTGCCTCTCTGTACTCTCTCTCTGTGCATGTAAGCATGAGCCATTGGTTCCAGAAGTGATTCCTCCAGAGGGAGGAACTACAATAGCACAAGAATGCGATGCAGATAGCGTGTATTTCTCCAATCAGATCCTCCCATTATTCCAGTCGAGCTGCGCACTGAGTGGCTGTCATGATGCTGCTACGGCCGAGGATGGAATCGTGCTGGATAGCTACAGCAACATACTGGGTTCTGGAGAGCTGGTCCCCTTCGATACGGATGAGGGTGATATCTATGAGCTGATCACCGAGACCGATCCGGATAAGATCATGCCTCCTCCATCAGAGGCTCCACTTTCTCAAGAGCAGATCGATCTGATCGGACAATGGATAGAGCAAGGTGCTCCAAATAACGGTTGCGTCAATTGTGATTATCCAGAGGTATCTTTCTCAGGAACGGTCTTCCCACTGATTCAGAACAAATGTGAAGGGTGCCATAGTGGGACCGATCCAGAGGCAAATCTATCCTTGACCAATTACGATGAGGTCAGATTCTTGGTGGACAATAACTATTTGATAGAGGTCCTCAATGCAGAACCTGGTTATGTACCCATGCCTTATAACGGTAATCAACTCCCCCAGTGCGAGCGCGACATGATACAGCAGTGGATCGATGATGGAGCTCCAGATAATTGAGATGAGATATTCATTAGGTGCCATAGTTATTGTTCTATTGATCACTGGGTCGAACTCGTGCTATTATGATATCGAGGAAGAACTCTATCCCGACCAGTTCTGCGACACCACTACAGTTTCGAGCTATTCGGTCAAAGTCTCCCAGATATTGGACCAGCACTGCACGGGATGTCATGGAGGCACCAGTCCGACAGCTGGAGTTAACCTGGAAACGTACAATGGCGTGAAGCAACAAGTGGACAATGGCTCTCTGATCTGCACCATCACTCATGCTTCAGGTTGCTCGCCCATGCCGGATAATGCTCCCAAGATCCCGGCCTGCGATATCACGCAGATACAGCGTTGGATAGAGAGTGGTGCGCTCAACGACTGATCCTACACAGATTCATTCTCTTTTTTAGTCTTATTTACGGTTTGTCCACATAGAATTCCTGATGATCGAGCGAGTAGACATGACTCTATTTGCCCTGAATAGACAAAATCATATTTTTGCAGCCCCTTTTTCAGGGGTAAGGATTTTATTCTCAAACGCTTATAAATCAATTAGAGCAGATGGAAACGATATACTTAGTACCACTGATGGCCTTGATAGGCCTGATCGTCATGGTCATCAAGTCACGCTGGGTCAATGCACAGGACGCTGGAGATGAGAAAATGCAGACTTTGGCCAATCACATTCGAGAAGGCGCTCTAGCCTTTTTACATGCAGAATACAGGGTCTTGATGATCTTCGTAGTGATAGCAGGTATCCTCTTAGGGGTGGTCAGTAGTATGGTCGAGACCACACACTGGTTCATCGTGGTGGCATTCGTGATAGGTGCGATTTTTTCCGCTGTCGCTGGTAATATAGGTATGCGTGTAGCCACGGCTGCCAACGTTCGTACTACTCAAGCCGCTCGAACCAGCCTTCCTCAAGCTTTGAAAGTGTCTTTCAGTGGAGGTACCGTGATGGGCTTAGGAGTAGCCGGATTGGCAGTTCTGGGATTGAGCATGCTATTCATCTTCCTCTTCAGCTTTTTCATGGGAGGCGATTGGTCTCAAGGAGGTACCGATATGATGACAGTGGTACTCGAGACCTTGGCTGGATTCTCTCTAGGAGCTGAGTCCATCGCACTCTTTGCCCGTGTTGGTGGAGGTATCTATACAAAAGCAGCAGATGTAGGTGCTGACCTCGTAGGTAAAGTAGAAGCTGGAATTCCTGAGGATGACCCAAGAAACCCTGCGACCATCGCAGATAATGTGGGTGACAACGTAGGGGACGTAGCCGGTATGGGAGCTGACCTTTTCGGTTCTTATGTGGCCACTATGCTTGCCGCTATGGTGCTGGGTAACTACGTCATCCGGGATATGGGCGGTTCTATTGTAGATGAGTTCGGTGGTATCGGGACAATCATGCTTCCGTTGATCATTGCTGGTTTGGGGATCATCTTCTCCATCATCGGTACGATGTTCATAAGCATCAAAGACAATGACGCAAAAGAAAGCCAAGTACAAGGTGCCTTGAACAGAGGGAACTGGGCGTCCATCCTTCTCACTGCTGTAGCTTCATTCTTCGTGATCCAATGGATGCTTCCTGAACAGATGCAAATGGATTTCTTCGGTGAAGGAATTGTCACAGTCACTTCAATGGACGTTTTCTGGGCTGTGCTTATCGGGCTCTTCGTAGGAGGAGCTATCTCCTATATGACAGAATACTATACGGGTCTGGGAAAGAAACCGGTCTTGGAAATTGTACAGAACTCGAGTACAGGAGCAGCTACCAATATCATCGCTGGTCTTTCTACCGGGATGATCTCCACCTTGTATCCCATCCTCCTATTTGCAGGAGCTATCTGGGGAGCCTATGAGATGGCTGGATTCTATGGGGTGTCCATTGCAGCTTCGGCTATGATGGCGACCACGGCTATGCAGTTGGCCATCGATGCATTCGGACCGATCGCGGACAATGCGGGGGGTGTAGCTGAGATGAGTGGTCTACCGGAAGAGGTGAGGGAACGTACGGACATTCTTGATTCTGTAGGTAACACGACCGCAGCCATAGGAAAAGGATTTGCGATTGCTTCAGCTGCATTGACAGCTCTGGCACTTTTTGCGGCTTATGTGACATTCACAGGTATCGAGGGTATCAATATCTATAAGGCTGATGTACTCGCTGCCTTATTTGTGGGAGGAATGATCCCAGTCGTATTCTCTGCACTTGCCATGCGATCGGTAGGTAAGGCGGCCATGGAGATGGTCAAGGAAGTACGCAGACAGTTCAAGGAGATTCCTGGAATCATGGAAGGGACAGGCAAACCCGAGTATGGTAAATGTGTAGACATCTCTACCAAAGCAGCTCTCAGAGAAATGATGCTACCGGGTGCGATAACCATCATCACACCTATCCTCGTTGGTTTCATAATGGGAGCAGAAGCTCTTGGAGCGTATATGGCAGGTGTACTGGTCTCTGGTGTGTTGTGGGCCATCTTCCAGAACAATGCCGGTGGAGCTTGGGATAACGCCAAGAAATCGTTTGAAGCGGGAGTGATGATCGATGGTGAGATGACCTATAAGGGATCTGAGGCACATAAGGCTGCGGTAACTGGTGATACAGTAGGTGATCCGTTCAAAGACACCTCAGGTCCTTCGATGAATATCTTGATCAAGCTGACCTGCTTGGTCGGACTGGTCATCGCACCGATTCTTGGAGAGATGAGCGGGCAAGGGGCACATGGAAACGCACACAATGCGTCAGATATCGAAACCGCGGTAAAAGTGACCACTGTAGATGGTGTTCAGCATACTGCACTTACCAGCTCGGCTGGGCCTAAATCCACACTGCTCATCAATAATGAAGGATTTGAGCTGAGTGGTGAGGATATTCAGGCACAGTGGTTCGGTTCTAAGATCACCGGTGCTAACCATTCTGGCACGATACAAGGAAAGAAGGGCGAAGTCAGGGTAGAAGAGGGAGTGATCTCAGGTACGGTTGTGTTGGATATGACAACTTTACAGGCCACGGATCAATCCGATGAAAAGAATACAAAGCTGACCGGTCACCTCAAGTCTGATGATTTCTTCGCGGTAGACGAATACCCTGAGGCCAGCTTTGAGATCGAACCTATTGCTATTGACGAAGGAGTGAATAGCAATAGTATCAATGGTAAAGGAGTACTCACTCTTAGAGGTAAGAGCGATCGAGAAGGTTTCGAAGGATATCTGACCAAAACCGATGGAGGATACCTTCTCGAGGCTAAAATGACCTTTGACCGCTCGAAGTATGATGTTAAATATGGATCTGGGTCTTTCTTTGAAGATCTGGGAGACGATATGATCAGTGATGAGATAGGAGTCAAGGTCATCATGTCATTGAGATAAGGAATATCAAGTATTGAAATGAGAAAGGGCGGTCATTCGACCGCCCTTTTCTTTTGTTCATTTCCTTTTGAAGGATTTCCTTTCAGCCTATCACGCAGGTTCGAATAGACCGTGGATCTCAGAATCCACTGCATTGATGATTTCTCCTAGATCCTCTTTGTCATCTCTGAAGCGGTTGTTGTCCACATCGATGATCAACAAGTTCCCTGCATCATAGGTTGATACCCAAGCTTCGTATCTTTCATTGAGTCGCTTGAGATAGTCCAAGCGAATGGCTTCTTCATACTCTCTTCCACGCTGCTGGATGTTGTTGACCAACGTAGGAACGCTCGCACGTAGATAAATGAGAAGATCCGGTGGACCGATGAAGGCCTCCATGGATCGGAAGAGCGAGAAGTAGTTCTCAAAATCACGTGTGGTCATCAATCCCATAGCATGCAGGTTGGGTGCGAAGATGTGCGCATCCTCGTAGATCGTCCGGTCCTGGATGATATCCTTGGAATTCTCACGCAGTTCGATAATCTGATTGAATCTGCTATTCAGAAAATAGATCTGCAGGTTGAAAGACCAACGTTGCATATCGTTGTAGAAGTCATTTAAATAGGGATTGTCTTCCACTTCCTCGAAGTGAGCATCCCATTTGTAGTGTTTGGCCAGTAGATTGGTCAAGGTAGTCTTTCCAGAACCGATATTTCCTGCTATTGCGATATGCATTTTGTCTCCTTTTTACGTCTTACACGAAGTTAGGGAAAGAGCAGCGAAGACCCGTCAAATGTGAATAACTCAGTCGAATAGTGAATTGAGATCCACGCTATGGATGATATTTCCATCTCCCCAATAGACCTTGCCTTTCTCTACATCGAATGCTTGGACTTCTGAAGGGAGATCGGCCTCACGTAGGGGAAGTAAGCCCTTCTTGTCACTTCGGATGATACTCTTGTGAGTACTCACATACACCGCGTCATCTGTTACGTCCATATCACTCAGCTTTCCATCAAAGGGAAGTGTGAGCAGGTGATTGGCAAAATAGTCGAAGACGACTACCCCGAGTTGCGGGTCAGCTATATAGAGCTTGTTGCCTGAGATACTCATACTGATTGGCTGGAGGTCATTGCCTAGAATAACAGCCAGATTTCCACTTCTTTCCAGTATCTCGAAATTCTCATCGAATCGGAATACCTCGAACTGTACGGCATCATAGGCCCAAAAGCTATTGTCATTGGAAATGCACACGGCTGTCACATTGGGATAACCGGCCTGATTGAGATCATATAACGGAGCGTGAGGGCTCAAGGTGTTATCCACTAACTGGAAGCCGGGAATGTCCTTGTAGAAGATGAGTGACTCCAGAGATGAGCTTCTATCGATGGTACTCATTTCACCCAATAGGTCCTCCGAAAAGTGCTTCATCAGTCGGCCCTCCGGTGAATAGAGGTCCAGACCTTCATCGGAGAGGGTGAGTATCTGACCTAGATTATTGACCTTGAATGAATGATGTTCGATGGCATACTGGCTCATCCCGAGAGCGTGTATCCCACAGGTCATGAAGAGCAGTAAGACTCTCATGATACGCTTGCATATGAGGCTGTTCCCTCCAATATAGACTCGATATGTACTCTGGTATTCGATAGTCTGGGCACCTTGTGCTGACCGCCCAGCTTGCCTCTAGAGCGCATCCAATCATAGAACGTGCCAGAGGGCATCACCCGTATGACCGGTGATCTGAGATTGAAGTCCTTGGTGCGTTTGGCATCGTAGTCAGAGTTGAGTGTACGCAAGGCATGATCCAACTCAAGACCAAAAGCGTTGATATCCGCAGGTTGCTGAGTGAATTCGATCAGCCATTCATGCCCACCATTCTTACGGTTCTCCATGAAGATCGGCCCTACGGTGTAGTCAGCTACCTCTGCGCCACATTTTTCGCATGCAATGCGTAGTCCGCGTTCTACATTGTCTATCATCAGTTCCTCCCCGAAAACATTGATGTGCTGTTTTGTACGTCCGGCCACCTTGATGCGATAGGGCTTCACTCCGGTGAACTCCACCGTATCTCCGATGCGGTATCGCCAGAGGCCTCCATTGGTGCTGATGACCAATTCATACACCTTGCCTTTTTCGACTTCATCCAGCCCTACACTTCGGGGGTGTTCCTTGTCCATTTCTTCGAGGGGTATGAACTCGTAGAAGATACCGTAGTCCAACATCAGCAGCATATCATCCACACCGGGTCTATCCTGTATTCCGAAGAACCCTTCGGAGGCATTGTAGGTCTGGATATACTGCATGTTCTTATCTGGGATGATGCGCTCATATTGCGAGCGATAGGGTTCGAAGCTGACCCCTCCATGCATGTAGAGTTCTAGATTGGGCCATACGTCCAGTAGATTGTCTGTTCCCTTCAATTCCAGAATTCTATTGATGAGTACCAGTGTCCAGCTAGGTACACCGGATATCACAGTTACATCTTCATTCATGCTGGAGAGGGCCATTTTCTCCATCTTCTCTTCCCAGTTATCGTGCAAGGCGATATCCCGTCCAGGAATCCTGCGGAACTCCACCCAAAGGGGAAGATTCTTGATGATGATGGCAGAGAGGTCACCCGTATACGAATCTTCTCGGATCTCATGCATCTGACTGCTACCACCCAGCACTAAGGTCTTTCCGTTGTAAATCTTGGATTTCGGGTGATTATTGACGTGAAGGCCTAGGAGGTCTTTCCCCCCTTTGAAATGACAGTCTTCAAGCGAGTCTGTGGAGACTGGGATGAGTTTACTGCGATCATTGGTGGTCCCACTACTTTTTGCAAACCACTTGGTCTCTCCCGGCCAGAGGACATCCGGTTCTCCTTCCATCATGAGGGCAACATCCTTTTTGATGTCATCGTAGGTCTGGAGCGGAACTGCACGTTTGAAATCAGCGACCGAGCTAACATTCTTGAAATCGTAGCGTTTTCCGAATCGCGTATGCTGCGCCTGTGTGGTCAGTTGATCCAGGACATCCCGCTGAACTTCATGTGGGAATTTCATGAAGAGTTCTATCTGGTGGACCCTCTTCTTGATCAGCCAGCCGAATATGGTGGAGAATGCGAGCAACATTCTTCCAAAAATAAGCCCTCAGTACGTCTTTGTATATGAGTTCAGTAGGAAAATGTCTCTTTTCCTAATCTGGTGAGTCTGTATGACTCATTTCACTTGATCTCAATGAGGAAGGGGAGACGTGCTTGTATCCCACTCCATGAGGTGATATCCTGATAGGCTTTCACCTTACGATACAGCCCCATATCCGAACCGCTTAGTTCTTTCAGCACATCGA
>JABDLZ010000086.1 GCA_013001705.1 Flavobacteriales bacterium | reverse complement strand
AAGCGTTTGTTCTTCCTCAGAAGCCAATATGAGTCCTGTGATTTCTATCGGCTCTGGATAGTAATTGAATACGTGTACACTGTCCACGCTGTGTTGAAATGCAGTCACGAAATAGGGCGGACTGCTCAGAATATAAGGCGCTTCATAGTCCGATCTCCCCTTGACCTCAGGCGTTACTTCAGCATAGGTGCTGGCTTGTAATCCCTTCCTCGCTCGAGCGGCAGTAGGGATGTTCTCTTCGAAGAATTCCTTGTCGAACCTATAACCCGGGAATTCTTGATTCAGTACCTGAGTCATACTGTCCAGATAGCTTCTATGTTCCTCCAGGTGAGAACGTAGGAATTCTGGGTCGAGGTAGCGGTCGAGTTGCTCCAGGTAGAGTGACATGAAGGCCGTGTCAACCAAGAGGTTTCTCAGGCCCATCATCCCTTCCATACGATCGAAATAGGTCTCCGGATCGAATCTCCCGATCAAGAGGTCTTTCATGAACTCATCTACCGGTGCATCGATGTATAGGTCATAGGCGATCGGCTCTACCTGCGATTGTATAGGGTTGTAGTAATAGCGCTGGTTGTGCCAAGTAGCACCGTGATAGCCCTTGGTGATGTCCATCAGGGCCATATAGCGTGCCCACTTCTCTCGATCCAGTGACTCCAATGGGCGATCCTCTATGGAATGAAAACGCTCGAGAATATCCTGGGCTACCAGGAATTGTGCAGTCTTCCCGCTATCCAGCAGCATCTTGTTCATTTTGAAAGGGACTATCCGGGCCGACTCGATCAGTGGAAGATCTTCGGCCGTTCCATGTAGGTTGGCCTCCCAGAGTTGGTCCTCTGAGAGTTTGAGTATGGGACCTTCTCTCCGGTCCCGACTCTCGACCAACTGCTTTTCAAAGTGTTCTTCATAGGCGAAGAGACCGAGGTTCTCATTGTTGAGGTAAACTGGGACGAAACCATAGCGGGTGGTCAGCACATCTTCCGACTCGAATATCTGATGGGCAAACCATTCATTCAAGAAGGAACGCGACTTCGGACTCTGTATGGAGAAAGTGCGCATGCCTTTCCAACTCCCCTCTTTCAGTTTGATCCGCAATGAGCGCTTCTTGCCTAGAAGGTGGTCCGTCCAGTCACCTTTGTAGCGCACCTTGGCCTCCTGCATATCCTCGCCATAGAAGAACAAGGCCTTTACCCAGCTCTCATCGGTCGTGCGCAGTATTCCATCTTCAATAGCCTCCTTTCTGATCTCCTCCAATTTGGCCATGTCTCCCTCATTGATATATAAATAGATACTTGGCCCTCCATAGGTGGCTTTGATCCCGGGGTCTACCTTGGAGATGGTCATGTCATCGAAATAGACAGTAGCCGTATCCGGATTCCATGCATAGATCTTGATCTCATCACTAGAGAAAGTGGGAGGCACGTAGAAATCCAGATAGAGTTTCTGCCAGCCTTCATCATCGGCTTCACCTGCAGGCGTGGCCTTGTACCAAAAATCATCTGAGGAACCGATTAGAAGGCCTTCTGGACCAGTAGATTTATAGTAAACCGAAGCGGTGAACCTATCCCCCGGTTCTGCACCTTCTACCTTGAAGGAGAACCCGAATTGCTGCTCTGAATGAAGGGCCAAGGAGTAGGTGCCTGTGCGTGATGTTTGTTCACTGCGAGATTCACCTCCAGTGAAAATGAATCTAGGGTCTTCTTCTGCTTGAAGTTTCTTGCCATCAGGGGTCAATTGCTCTGCAGAACAATTCACACTGAATCGGTCGGTATCACTGGGGGATGGCCCGCAAGACCAGAATAGGATCGAGCCGATGAGGATCAAAGAGAATGAGGTGATATGGCTACCCAAAAGGGGATGGATGAGATTCAAAACGCTGTGCAGGCCGTGAAATTAGAGAAACCCAGTGATCATACTCAATGGGTCTCGATGAGGTCTGTGATCTCCATGCTCCCATCTTCTTTCAACCAATACTGATGGATGTGAACTTCTTCATCAGTATAGTCTACGAGTAGGAGATTATCCCGATTTCCGCTGCCCAGACCTGATGCGATCAAGTGGAGGTTTTCCCGCTGATCATACATATAGGGCGAGGTGCTTTGCGTAGCTCCCAGATCCCCAGCGAAGATGTATATCTCATTCTCCAATCCGATCAATAGGGGAGATACCTCAGTCCAGAAATTGGTCTCCCCAGGGAAATGAGGTCGCCAATTGATATCGATATCTCCATAGACATCATCGGGATGCCACCAGATCAATTCATGGATGAAGAGGAATATGTTCTGGCAGGAAGTGCTGTGATCATCAAGGGTATTCTTCAAGAATCGCAATTGTTCTCCTTCGATGTTCCAGTTGCTAGGGGCTAGAATGATGAAGAGGTCATCATCCGAGATAAAGGAGCTGTAGGCCTTACCGAACCTGCGGTCGAACTCTTCTCCCTTGTCGTGATTCCCCGCTGCGATATAGATGGGCATATCGAGCGATTCAATATCCTTCATGGCTGAGTCCCAGTAGGCCTCAGTGGGTTGTACGACCACATCACCTGTCAGAAATCCCATTTCCAGTGGGGTTTCCAGTTGTATCTCCTCCAGGGCAGTCATCAGTGGAGGGTAGAGACCGTACTGAGGTGAATTGGGATTGCCGTACGCATGACCCGCAACAAAGAAGTACTTCTCATCCGGTGTATTCTCACATGAAGTAAAGCAG
Organism: Flavobacteriales bacterium; assembly: GCA_013001705.1. NCBI lineage: Bacteria > Pseudomonadati > Bacteroidota > Flavobacteriia > Flavobacteriales > Flavobacteriales bacterium. The sequence continues at coordinate 2,304 of JABDLZ010000086.1, read as the reverse complement.
AGAAGAGCGATCACTGTACAGAATAGACACCAGACCTTTTTCATGCGATCCGAAGATATCTCCAATCCGTGTTCTAGAGGGAAATTCAGGAGAGTATTGTATCATTAGAGAAGGGATGAATACCTCATTGAAATATCTGGGAATCGCCTTGCTCGTACTCTGTGCCTGTGAAAAGCAAATGGAAGAGCCAGAACCTAGCTCGGACTACCGCTCAGAGTGGGTGGGGGAATACAAGGTGTGGGCCGAGTGCTTTTCCTGGATGCTCGGGGAACCTTATGAGACCACTTCCTATTGGGATACCGTGACTGTGGCCATTCTTCCGGGCAGCCAGGACTCATTGCTGATAGATGGTCAAGTTAAGATTCAGATGGATACGAGCGGCTACTTCTTCAGCAGTCCATTCCCCAGCAATTGGTATGAATTGACACTTTGGGATGATAGTATCTCCATCACTACCCATGGTGGAGGACTGGGTGGTGGCTATGGCTGTTCCAAACTCGGAGCGAAAATCCCATAAGCACTTTCAGATGGAAATGATGTCCATCTCCGACTCTTCGAGTTCCTGAGTGAGCAATCGAGGACTCACTCTTTCCTGGATAAGATCCTTGAGTTTACCGATGATATTCCTGCGGATAGCCGGTCGATGACTGACGATGCTTACCTCTCTTACGGGGATAGGGCTTCCAAAGCCACGTGTTCTCTTCTTTCTATGGGCAGGTAAGGTCTGATAGAAGAGCTCGGGTATCAGAGTAAAGCCCCCGAAGGTATCTGAGAGATTGAGCAAGGTCTCGAATGAGGAGCCGGAGAATTCCAGATGTTCGGTCCTGGATCGATCCTCTTGGATCTTGCAGAGTGTCATCGCTTGGTTTTTGAAACAATGTCCTTCTTCCAAGAGCCAGACCTTGGATGAATTGATATCCTCAGAGAGCATGAATTTCTTGTTCTCGTCCTCTACTCCATATACCATCAATGATTCATAATAGAGCACTTCTTCTTCCAAAGCAGGGTCGTGAATGGGCGTGACCAATATTCCGATATCGATACTCCCATTCTTCAATCGCGACTTGATTTCCTCTGTGGTGACCTCCATGATATCCAAGCGAAGCTCGGGATGGGCCTTGATAATGTGTTTGAGTATGATCGGGAGCAATGAATTGGCCACAGTGGGTATGACGCCCACTTTCAGTTCACCATTCAATATATGGTTGTCCTGCGCTGCAAGTGCGACCAACTCTTCTTGTCCATGCAGGATGACCTTGGCCTGCTGGATGATCAGTTGGCCCACCTCAGTAGGGAGCACAGGATGGCTACTGCGGTCGAATAGCTGAACATTCAATTCCTCTTCAAGTTTCTTGATCATGGCACTCAACGTGGCTTGAGTGACATAACAATCCTGCGCGGCTTTACCGAAATGCTGGCGCTCGGCCAAGGCTACGATATACTCTAATTGTTGAAAGTTCATGATAGACAGAATCTATCACAAGTATAAAGTAATTCGATATAATCGAACGCCCATATGTCATACCTTTAAGCGCTAGAGGAAAATCTGTATTGAACCCCCCAAAAACACGAAATCACAATGTCTGATACAAAAGATCACACCGCTGCCGAGGATAAGGCAAAGGTGTATAGCATGAACGAAGGCAATTCTGCCAAATGTCCTTTCATGCACGGAGCGCTCAAAGAAGCAGCGGGTGGAGGTACCCGGAACCGCGATTGGTGGCCCAACTCACTTAACCTGAATATTCTACGTCAGCATTCGGAGCTTTCCGATCCCATGGGAGAAGACTTCGATTATGCCAAGGAATTCAAGAAACTGGATCTGCAAGCCGTCAAACAGGATCTGTACGATCTCATGACCGATTCGCAAGACTGGTGGCCGGCCGACTATGGCCATTATGGTCCATTCTTCATCCGTATGGCCTGGCATAGTGCTGGTACCTACAGGGTAGCTGATGGCCGAGGTGGTGGAGGCAGCGGAACACAGCGTTTCGCTCCATTGAACAGCTGGCCGGATAATGGTAATCTGGACAAAGCCAGACTCTTGCTATGGCCTGTAAAGAAGAAATACGGAAAAGCCCTCTCATGGGCCGACCTGATGATCCTCGCAGGAAACTGCGCTCTAGAATCCATGGGATTCAATACCTATGGTTTTGCCGGAGGTAGGAAGGACGTATGGGAACCCGAAGAAGATATCTACTGGGGACCTGAGACCGAATGGCTCGGAGACAAGCGCTATGAAGGCGATAGAGAATTGGAGAATCCACTCGGTGCCGTTCAGATGGGATTGATCTATGTCAATCC
>JABDLZ010000085.1 GCA_013001705.1 Flavobacteriales bacterium | reverse complement strand
ACATAAACCTGAGCCCACTGCTCTATGACTTCGGTCAGACTACCTGGGATTATGACGATACCGATCTGGATCCGAGTGGTCAGTTGACCAACGGTCAATACAGAGTGTCTGTATTCGGTTCGGATGCACGTCCATGGATCGAGGACGGTGGATATATCCGCTTGAGGAATATCGGACTATACAAGACCTTCAAGATGAAGTTCTCTGAAGGGAAGTCCACCTTGAAGTTGGGCGTATCCGCTTCTAACCTCATTAACATCTTCGATTACAACAGTTACGATCCTGAGGTTTCGAACTTTGGAGGAAACGTACTGGCAAATGCAGTCGAGGTGACTCCATATCCTAGCTCAAAGCGGATCAACTTCCACCTAAGAGCCAATTTCTAAGAACCATCAAAAAGAGAATACAATGAAAAAGTTAGTGAACAATATTGTTTGGTTAGCGGCTCTCTTGGTGGTGATACCATCGTGTGAAGTCGAAGACATCGTAGATCCGAATGGACCGAGTGCTGAGAGTTTTGCTCAGGATGCTACTTCAGCAGACTTGCAACTCCTCGTATCCGGTCTACAAGCGATCCAGCGATTGGACCTTGAATTCTATTTCGAGTCTGTGAGTCTCGTTGGACGCGAGTACTGGGATCTGAATAACATCGATCCTCGATACACAGCTGAAATACTTGGTAAGAATGGAGTGGATCTGGACAACAATGGATTCTTGACCACTCGAGCTTTTGCAGCTAAGCACAGAGCGATGCGTAATGCACACATCCTCATCGAGGCTGCTGAGAACGGAGTGGTATCCGCTGAAGCCAGCAATGGCTACACCGGTTTTGCCAAGACCGTACTCGCCTACGAGAAACTCCTCGAGTTGAATCGTCAGTATGAGAATGGGGTCAGAATAGATACCTCCGATCCAGAGAATCTCGGACCATACTCGGCCGGTTATCAAGCCGGACTGGATGGTATCCGTGGAATCCTGGACGATGGATACTCTGACCTGCAGAATGCCGGAAGTGAGTTCGATTTCAATCTCTCGACCGGTTATGCTGGATTTGATGATCCTGCAGGAATGGCACAGGTCAACCGTGCGATTGCTGCCCGTATTTCCATCTATCAGAATGATGCATCTCAGGCCTTGACTGATCTGAATAATTCGTTCTTCGATATCAATGGGGATCTTTCTACAGGTGCGTATCACTCATTCAGTCTCAGTGCAAATGATCAGGTCAATCCCCTGTTCTATGTATCTGGACCGGATCAAGACCGCTATGCGATACATCCTACATTCTTGGCAGATGCTGAGGCTGGAGATACGCGCGTAGCTGAAAAGACCGAGGACTGGGGTACGACCGTATCAGCGGATGGATTGGATGGAACCCACGGTTTCGTTCCATTCGATAGCAATACGGATATGTTCCCGATCATCAGGAATGAGGAATTGATCCTCATCTATGCTGAGGCGAATATCAACTCCAATCCAGCAGAGTCTGTCAATGCGATCAATGTGATCAGAACTGCTGCAGGACTAGGTCCGTATATCGGGGCTATCACTCCTGATGCCTTGGTAGATGAGATCCTGATGCAACGCAGATACTCTCTCGTTGGAGAAGGTCATTACTGGGTGGATATGAGAAGGTATGATCGCTTGGATGAACTTCCGATCGATAGACCGGGTGACACGGTGCATACCCAATTCCCAAGACCTATTGCGGAGAACGAGTGATCGGACCCGCATTATTTGACAATTCGATCAAATAGAACCTACCGCCATCCTTCACCAAGGGTGGCGGTTTTTCTTTGTTATCAACTTACATCCCGAGACGTATTGATTTTCAATAGCTTTGCAGTAGAATGAAGAAGTTCCTCTCATTTGATCTGGATGTGATCGGTATGTCGGCATCCTTGCTGTGTGCTATCCATTGCGCGCTGGTTCCGCTCATCTTGACCTTTGGTCTACTTGGCGGAGTGAGTTTCTTGGCAGATCCGCTATGGGACGTGGTATTCATCGGTCTTTCCTTCATCTTGGCAACGGCATCCCTACTCAATGGATACCGGAATCACCATGGAAGGATCGGACCTCTGGTCTTGGCCATTTCCGGCTTTCTGGCCATTATCCTCGGTCACCTTGTCTTCCATAATTTGCTCGGGGATATCCTCTCTGTAGCAGGAGGGTTGAGCATTGCTTATGCTCATTTGATGAACTATAAGGCTTGCCGGACCTGCACCCGCTGCAGGGATTGACCTAGCCTCTTGGTTTTGCCTATTTTAGGGCGCCTTTATCCGATTTACGTATGATTCTAGAGATAGACCGAGACCTCGGTATTCCTGAACTTGTCCATGTATTGGATCATAGAGGAAAGATCCAACTTTCTGATGATGCCATCGCGCGTATACAGCGCTGTAGAGAATTCCTTGATGGATACTTCTCCAAAAGTGATGAAGCGGTCTATGGGTTGAATACCGGTTTTGGGGCCCTCCATGATGTGGTCATAGACAAGGGGGATGTCAATACACTTCAAGAGAACCTGGTTCGGTCCCACGCCTGTGGTATGGGTGAAGAGATCGATTCACGGGTGGTGAAGACTATGATGCTGCTCAAGGTCCAAGGCCTCTCATTGGGCTATTCCGGAGTGCAAGTAGAGACTGTGCAATTGCTATGTGAGATGTTCAACCGGGATATCGTACCGGTCATCTATTCCAAAGGCTCATTGGGAGCCTCAGGTGATCTTGCGCCCTTGGCCCATATGTCCCTCCCCTTGATCGGAGAGGGTGAAGTGCGTTACAAAGGTGATATCATGCCTTCCAAGGATGCCTTGTCAGCTGAAGGACTAGAGCCGATCCATCTACGTTCCAAAGAAGGACTGGCACTGCTCAACGGTACGCAATTCATGTCAGCGCATTGTGCGCTTCTCGTGCATGATTGTGAGCGTCTGTTCCATTGGGCCGATCTGCTTGGGGCACTCAGCGTTGAGGCCTTGGACGGCCACTTGTCTCCATTCATGGCTGAAGTACATGAGGTCCGAGCCCATGAAGGTCAGCAAGATGTTGCAGAACGGGTCCGTGCCTTCTTGAAGGGAAGTCGACATATAGAAAGGAATAAATCACATGTTCAAGATCCCTACTGTATCCGCTGTATCCCTCAGGTACATGGAGCATCCTATGATGCGCTTGCATTCATTCGTAAGACTACAGATGTAGAGATCAATTCGGTCACGGATAATCCGACCATATTCCCTGAGAAGGAGTTGATCATCTCTGCGGGGAATTTCCACGGTCAACCCTTGGCCTTGGGATTGGACCATTTAGCCATCGCTATGGCCGAGATAGGGAGTATCTCTGAGCGCAGGACCTATAAACTCCTGGGAGGGCTGAGAGGGCTCCCGGTCTTCCTCATCGAGAAGTCTGGACTGCAGTCGGGCCTGATGATCACCCAATATACGGCTGCCAGTATCGTCAGTGAGAACAAGCAACTCTGCACACCCGCATCAGTGGACAGTATCGACAGCTCCATGGGACAAGAAGATCATGTGAGTATGGGGGCCAATGCTGCTACCAAGGCCATGCGGGTTTACAGCAACTTGGAGATGATCCTAGCGATAGAGCTTTTCAATGCGGCCCAGGCCATGGAATTCAGGGGAGTGGGAGAGACCAGCCCCATCTTGAAGAAGCTGATACATGACTATAGGAAAGCCGTTCCTAAGATCGAAACGGATGTGAACTTCAGTCCATTATTGAGAAAGAGTGTGGAATTCATCCGCGCTCAGAGTCCTGAGTCCTTCAGGCCATGATCTGAAAATACCGCGATTAAGGTATCTTATCCAGGTCTGATGATGTCGATTTTTGCTCCATGACCGATGCCTCTCAACTCCCCATCGGGAGTAGTGCTTCCATAGTCGAATTGACCGATCAAGAGCAAGGACTGCGATTGCTGGAGATCGGGGTCAGACCTGGTAAGACCATACGGATCATTCGTACCTCTCCATTCAAAGGAGCCGTATTTGTCCAGATAGGAAGCAATTTCTTCGCTTTACGTCAAGAAGAGCTCAGCCATATACTCATCGATTGAAGGGATTTTGAGCTTGGATGATCGGAAGACATACGTATTCACAGGCGCTCCCAATAGCGGTAAGTCCACCATATTCAATCGTTTGACCGGATTACGTCAGCGAGTAGGGAACTATCCTGGAGTGACGGTGGATCGATTGAGTGGTATCCTCTCGCTCAATGATGTAGAGGTGGAACTCGTGGATCTGCCCGGTTGCTATAGTCTCTATCCGTCTTCAGCCGATGAGCGCATTGTCCTAGAAGTTCTATTGGGCTTGCGTACCGATATTCCAAATGGGGTCATCCATGTGCTCAATGCGGCTCACTTGGAGCGGAGTTTATTGCTTCTCAGTCAGGTCATCGATCTGGGGATACCGTCCATCGCCTTGCTCAATATGGGTGATCTTGCAGAGAACGAGGGACTTCTCACGGATGCCGTCAAGCTTTCAGATACTCTGGGTATCGAGGTCATACCCGTTAATGGACGCACAGGTGAGGGTTTTGATCGATTGGAAATGGTCTTAGAAGAGGGAATATTCCGGTCAGGTAAACCCTTCTTTCCCGATACGAACGCTGAGTCAGAGCTCATCGATGCTATCCAAGGTCTTATGCCATCGCTCGATCGCTATGGAGCGCAGTTATTGGCGGTTCAGGGAGAGCGTATACGGTCTTTTGACTGGGAATCCCTTCAGAATGCACTTCCCGGGAATGAACTGAACCCTATCCGCGTGGAGGTCGAGGATAAGAAGCAGCGACTGGCTGCCATACAAGACCGTACCGATGCGATCCAATCCCGTACGGGGAAGGCCAATATCGGCATCACAGAGAGATTGGATGCCCTGCTCACCCATAAGATCTGGGGGCTGGTCATTTTCCTCTTCATCCTCTTCTTACTGTTCCAGTCCATCTTCACTTGGGCCGAGCCCTTGATGGACCTGATCGATGAAGGCATGTTCGCAGTGATACAAGGGTTGAGGGGATTCTTACCGGCCGCATGGTATACAGACCTTATCTGCGATGGAATTCTCGCAGGAGTCGGGGGGATTGTCATATTCATTCCTCAGATAGCCATCTTGTTCGGCCTGATCGCACTGCTGGAAGAGAGTGGCTATATGACGCGTGCGGTATTCCTGAGTGATAAGTTGATGCGCAAGAGTGGTCTGAATGGGAGAAGCCTGGTCAGTTTGATATCTGGCGTGGCCTGTGCGGTACCTGCGATCATGGCCAGTCGTACCATTCCCAATTGGAAGGAGCGCCTCATCACCATCTTCGTCACGCCCTTCATGAGCTGCTCGGCACGTCTTCCTGTGTATATCGTGCTCATCGCTCTAGTCATTCCAGCCGATCAACAGATCGGCATCTTTTCCATGCAAGGGGTCGTGATGTTCGGATTATACATACTTGGAGCAGTGGCCGCGATCCTGCTGGCTTACGTCATGAAGAAAGTGCTCAAGACCGATGAATCGGGATTTCTCATGCTCGAAATGCCTCCTTATCAGGTGCCCCAATGGCGTAATGTCCTGCTGACCATGTATGAGAAGAGCAGGGTCTTTGTATGGGAGGCAGGGAAGATCATATTGGTCATTTCTATCATCCTCTGGACCTTGGCCTCATTCGGGCCGAGTGAGCAGATGGCAGCTGCTGAAAAGCAAGTGGAAACCATGCTGGTCAATGGTGAGATTCCTGAAGAAGAGTATGAACGCTACGTAGAAGCCTATCGCCTAGAGGCCAGTTATGTTGGTCATCTGGGAAAAGCCATCGAACCGAGCATACGTCCCTTGGGATTCGATTGGAAGATCGGGATTGCTCTTATCACCTCCTTTGCGGCCCGAGAGGTTTTCGTGGGGACGATGGCCACCATCTATTCAGCGGGCAGTGAGGGAGATGAGTATACCTTGATAGAACGCATGCGAAGCGAGCGGGACATCCGCACGGGGGAGCTGGTCTTCACGCCCATCAGGGCCTTGTCCTTATTGCTCTTCTATGTATTTGCCATGCAATGTATGAGCACGCTGGCCATTGTTAAGCGAGAGACGCGGTCCTGGACCATTCCTCTACTGCAATTCCTTGTCATGACCGGGACAGCCTACGTGGCCAGTCTAGCGGTGTGGCAGATCTTTGGGACATAAAAAAGGCCCCTGTATCGGGGCCTTTGAAGAAAATTCTCAGATTTCTCAATAGAACTGACTCATGAATCCACCTATGAGCATAATGGTCACTGCCCAGTAGCCCCAGTTGACTGCGATGTACTTGAAGCCTTTGCGCTCGAACATCGCATTGGTAGCCATGACAGGCAGAACCAAGAAGAGTGCGATGAAGAAGCCGTGCAGTAGCCCATGCCCGAAGGTGTTATATCTCGCACTGATGCTGTCTAAGAAATCAGTCATCATCACTCCCAGTTCAGAATCAGGTGCCACAGCGAGCTCAGGGTCCATGAAGACCGTCCCAGCTATCTGCATCTCATGATGTACGAAGTAGTTCATCATAAAAACGAGGATCAAAGAGAGAACATAGCTCAGGCCGAAGATGAGCGGCATGTTCCCGCTTTCCACATCTTCTTGAGTCACTTTGGCTGCTGTCATCCATGTGTTCCCAAATACCTTGGGATTGTACCAGATGAATCCGATGATCATCGGAATAAGCGCAGCTACGAAATAGGTCCAGATATTTCCGTCCATAATGGTCGAGGTTTAAAGGTTATATGGACAAGATAGGCAAATCAGAAAACGATTGCATGATAGAACAATCGTAAACTGAACAGTATCATGAGGATACCGATGATGCGATAGATCAGAGCAAGCCTCTCTGTGACCAGCAAGGACCTCAATTTCCCCGCAAAATAGGCCTTGAGGGAGTCAGTAATGAAGATGCCCAACAGCACCATCGCCAGATAGATATACAACTGTTGATCATAGCGCTCTTCGGCATAGCCGATCAGACCTATCCAGACCAAGAACACGAAAGGATTGACGAAATTGACCAAGAATCCCTTGCTGAATAGATTGCCGAAGTCCCTGGTTCCCAGTCGAATATCCTCCGGAGCATAGAGTTTGGGGTCGAGAATGTATTTGAGCCCGAGCACAAGAAGTATGACACCTCCTCCGATTGCAATCCAGAATTGATTGTCGACATCAGTGAAGAAAGCCTTTGCACCTAACAGGCAGATGCCCACTGCGAGCACGTCACTCACAATGATGCCTATGGCTACGGCCATTCCTCCTTGGAATCCGAAGCGCAAGGAAGCCTGCAACAAGGTGAACAGGACCGGTCCGATGAAGATGATCATCGCCAATCCAGTAAGTAGACCTTCTATCCAGACCATTGCCAGTAACTATTGGAGTTTGAAACGATTGTCCTTGAAGGCTTGGTTCAGTTCTCTGAAATCCAATGCTCCTTCGACCGACTTCAGGTACTCGCAAATGGTGATGGCCTTGCGGAGGCGCGTCTCAGTTCCTTTCGGTTTACCTACTATGTAGAGCAAGGAGCGTTGTTTGCCTGGACTCAGTTGCTGGAAATACCGATCGGCCTCAGGGTCCTGTGCCAGCAATTCCTCCATTTCTTCAGGCATTGGCATGCCGTATTTACTGGTGTCGGGTTCAAGTTTGATGCGCAATTCTGCTCCTTTGTGCACCCCCAGCTTTTTACATTCCTGCTTATTGAGCATGACGAAATACCTGCCATCACCCCGTGAGAGGAGAGCGCAGGATTTGGTCAGCATGTTGTCATAGGTACAGAGGAAACGCTTGATGTCTTTCTTCTTGTAGAAAAGCACGATATCCGTAGGTACATCCACAAAACGATTCCAGACGTTGGAATCGAGTTCATCGAGAATGCCGGTGAACTCCTTGGTCATCAATTACACAGCACATTGGCTGCCCACACGGCCATGAGCAGTTCGGGTTTTGCTTTCACAGTATATCCCAAAGATTGCACATATCCTGAAGCTGCCGAAAGCACCTTGTTGGAAGGAAAGTTCTCATCGCTATTGTAATCCAGATCTATCTGCTCCACTTCGATGAGCAGCTCATTCTGCAGGAACTCGGCCATCTCGATTGTTCGCTCTAATTCGCCCCAGAGTTTGGTGAACATATCGCGTATGATCGGAATACGGTCTTTCCTATAAAGTACGTGAGCTCCTTTACCTGGATGACGCAGTACGATGGTAGTTACATATACCGTATGCGAGCGGAAGTTCTGACTGTCACTTCCTAGATGGACCTCGCATTCTGGATGGAGGGATAGGTACTCGTGCAGATATGAAGAGATGTCTACCGGAGTTCCTGTGGTCATCACCCGGAAATCCTCGATATCTGCTTGCCCTTGATTCACGGGAGTTCAAAGTAGTATTTATCCACGAGTTGCACGGATTTCAAAGAAGAATGGATCCATGAATTTTAAACTCCTTATGAACAAGTGTTCTTATGCAGCGCATCGTAAGTACCTTTGCTCTTCGTTCAGAAGCTCTACATGGAGAATACCGACATACTGTATCACGAGGTCCATTTCCGATCGGAGTCAGCCGAATGGCTGCTGATGATACATGGAGCAGGAGGGAGCACACGTACCTGGAAGCGACAGGTGGAGAGATTGGGCAAGCATTTCAATCTCTTGATCATCGATCTCCCCGGTCATGGGATGAGCGCTGAGAAAGGGGTCAGAGACGATGCGTATACCTTTTCCATCATTTCACATCGTATCTGGGAAGTGGTGGACCATCACAGGATCGAGCAAGTACACGTACTCGGTGTTTCACTGGGCGCGATCATCGCACTCAGACTGGAGCAGTTGTACAATCATCGGGTCAAGAGTGTGGTACTGGCCGGTGCGATCGTTCAGTTGAATAGGAAGTTACGACTGATAGCCTCTACGAGTCTTTTCTTGGCCAAGTTGATCGGGTACAGGGCTTTTTATAAGATGGCTGCCCGTATCGCACTGCCCAGAGCCAATCATAAGACCTCGCGCGAGGTATTCATCAAGGAGTCAGAAGCGCTTACGATCGAGGAATTCCGCAAGTGGACCGAGATGTACCGCTCGCTGAATGTCACCCTCAAAGACCTCTACAATGAGG
>JABDLZ010000084.1 GCA_013001705.1 Flavobacteriales bacterium | reverse complement strand
TTATCCAGATATGGCCTCTTCCAACCTACGGATGATGCAGATGATACCTGTATCGCCTTCAGAGGCAGAACGCACGATGTAAATGAAGCGACCCGGATCAAGGAGATATTGCATCACCAATCCAATGGCTTGCGAGGCAGGTTCATTCGAAGGATTCCGAAGCAATTGCGTAAAAAGAGATTCTACAACACTTGGATAGGTAGCGAAGATCTCTATGTGGACTTGGATCTGGTGGTCCTATGCAATGTACTCTTCTTCAATGCGCAATATGATCTCGGTGTGGACGAGCTCGATAGGAGTTCTCTGACGCTTTTGACCGAATCTGTTCAGAGCGGATGGTTCCTCGATAAGAAATGGAGCCTCTGTGCCTGGTATCCCATAGATGCAACCATCCTCTACTCGTTTGCCGATCTAATATCTCTGAAGTACTATGCTGAGCTCGAGAAGATCAGGTCTGTGGTCGAGGCGGCCATCGAAGCGCGACTATCCGATCGCACACAAGCACCCATGGATCGCTTGCTCTTAGAGAATGCCTGGATGAAACTCACTGGAGAATGTTCCTCACCGTTCCTAGGCCCCTCCGATCATAACCTGGATTCGATCAGAGAAGCATCAAAGAATTTCACTTTCGGAGTGATTCCACTGCTCCATCCATTCGATGGTCTTGCTATGCAGTATCTGTCAAGCTTCAAGCTTTTCAAGATGCACTACCGATGTGATGCCCAATGTGTGGCCATAGCTTTAGAGAATCACTTACTCAAGAGAAGCACTCATGACCAGGGATCGGAGAGCACTATTCAAGAAAAAGAAGAACGAGACCCTGTAAGCCGGATTCTGTGACCTTCACAAGTGAAGGTGCCTATCATTTATCTACTCGACCTACCCTCTGACATCGAACGGGTCGTTCTCAAACGTCAGTTTACATGGTCTTTCAGCCTGCAAGGTTTACCTGAGCTGATGCATCTCTGCATCACTGGTGGGCTCTTACCCCGCCTTTTCACCTTGACCGCACATGTGTGAGGCCGTCTGAATTTCTGTAGCACTATCTGTCATCTGCCCTTTGCAGGACAAACGCCTTCCTTTTGAGAAGTACAGTACCCTGTGCTGTCCGGACTTTCCTCCAGAGTACCTTACAGTACTCCAGCGATAGGCCGGGTCTCGTTCTTCCGAGTGCCAAAGATCGGAATTGTAACTTGCACCGCTGAATAAAAGGAGCTGACATGGCACTGACCAATAATGATATACTGAAGAAGTTAAGGGTAGCCCATAAGCTGAGGGACAAGGATATCATCGCCATTCTCAAATTGGTCGATTTCGAGATATCAGTGAGTCGCTTGAATGCATTCTTCCGCAATCCCGATCATCCGAAGTATATGAATTGCGGGGACCAAGTGCTCCGTAACTTCCTCAATGGTCTGATCATCCACCTCAGAGGGCCTATGGAGGATAAGAGGCCGAAGAAACCGGAATAGATCTGTAATACGGCATAAAAAAACCCAGACCTTTCGGTCTGGGTTCGATGGATTGAAAGATGCCTTGCTTATCTCTTCAAGGAATCTCTGATCTCTGTCAGAAGATCCACTTCACTCGGACCGGCCGGTGCGGGTTCTGGCTCAGGTTTCTTAGTCTTGTTATAAGCTCTAACGATCATGAACATCACAAATCCGACAATGATCAAATTGATGATGGAATTGATCCATGATCCGTAGCGGATCGCATTCTGTGGCTTTTCGATGGTGCCTTCAGCATCGACCACTTCTTCTGAAAGGACGTACTTCAGGTCAGCGAAATCCACACCTCCGGTGAACTCACCGACAACAGGCATGACGATATCATTCACAAAACCGTTGATCACTAGTCCGATGGCTCCTGCCATGATCACAGCTACAGCAAAGTCAACGACATTGCCTGTCATTATGAAACTCTTGAATTCTTTTAACATCTGGTTCGATTTAATTTTGATTCAGACGCAAGTCTAAATGGAAAGTCACAGAATTCTAGGACAAATTCTGAATTACAGGAACTTGATGGTGTTAATAACCTGATATCCAGTAGATTCATTCATCATCCTCACCACCTTCTCTCTGCTCATCTCGAGCTCCTTCCGCAATACGGCCGAATCCAGACGTACGTATAGGACTCCATCTTTCATCTGGATATCCCGGGTATGGTTGGCGATGGCCGGGCCCATGACATCCGGCCAGTTCTTCAACACTTCTTGTTCCTGGAAGCGCTTATACATCTTGGTGCTACGCAAGTAGTACTCGATCGCCTCACCGAGGCTCATATCGTTCTTGTTACGCTTCAATGCCTTGCTCCTTTTGCTCCATATCGATCATCCTATACTCTTGATCCAAGGTAGAGAGAATCCGATCCATGCGCTCTTGACTGGTATCTGTGATGAATATCTGACCAAATGTGTCCCTACTCACCAGATCGACCATGTATTGCACCCGCTCATCGTCTATCTTATCGAATACATCATCCAGTAGTAGCAGCGGGCGCATACCTGTGCGCTCTTTGATGAATTGGAATTGCGCCAGTTTCAAGGCGATCAAGAAGGATTTCTGTTGTCCTTGAGAACCGAATTTCTTCACTGGATGACCACCTACGGTCATCTCCATGTCATCCTTATGAATGCCAAAGAGAGTGAAGTGCCTGCGCATATCAGCGTCCAGACCGCTATCAAGCGCTTCAGCCATATCCTGCTCATGGAGTTGTGAGCGGTATTGGATATCTGCCTGGTCGCGATCGGCACTGATGCTATTCTGGAATGCTCTGAACATGGGAGCGAATTCTTCGAAGAAGTCTTTCCTGCGATTGTGGATCCGGTTGCCCAGGTCACTCAGCTGCTCATTCCAGATGGCCAATTGTGTCTTGTCCATGGTCCGATTCTCCCAAAAGAATTTCAAGAGGTTGTTCCGTTGAGAAAGGGCCCGATTATAGTCGATGACCTGACGGAGGTACTCCTTGTCATCCAAGGAGATCACCAGGTCGATGAATTTCCTACGCTCATCACTACCCTCACGTATCAGGTCCACGTCATAGGGAGATATGATGACCACAGGAAAAGCACCGATATGATCGGCCAGACGTTCATACTCCTTGTCGTCCTTCTTGAATTTCTTTCGTTGCCCCCTCTGCACAGCGCAGTGTAGGGTCACTGGTCCATTCTTCTCGAATTCTCCCATGATGGAGAAGCCTTCCCTGCCGTGCTGTATATTCTGCGAATCCTGCACATTGAAATATCCCTTGCAAAAGCCGAGGTAATAAATAGCCTCGAGTACATTGGTCTTTCCCGAGCCATTCTTACCAGTGATACAGTTGATAGATGGGGAGAACTCGAGATCCAACTCCTCATGGTTCTTGAATTGATAGAGTCTGAGTTTCTTGAGGAATAGCTCCATGGGACGAAGGTACACTGTCCAAAGCTTGATTCCATACTTGAACACCCGCTTGAAAAAGTCTATTTTTGCACGAATTTTTTTCTCAGATACCCCATGGCATCCAACAAATCAGAAGAGACACTTATTGACGTAGCTGACGCGTACTCCAAGACGGAGACCTTCATCAATAAGAACAGTAAGCACATCACCACAGGCATTCTCATAGTGCTAGGTGCGATAGTTGCGTTTTTCGCTTATCAGAAGTTCATCATCGAACCTCAGAACGAGGAGGCAGCAGCTATGATGTGGAAGTCGGAATACTATTTCGGGATCGACTCTCTACGTCTGGCCTTGGAAGGTGATGGAAACAACTATGGATTCTTGGATGTTGCAGAAGAATACGGAAGTACGCCTGCAGGCAATCTGGCCACGCACTATGCAGGTCTCTCCTACTTGAATCTAGGCGACTATGAGTCAGCGGTCATGTATCTGGATAAGGCCTCCTTTGACGATGTCCTGGTAGAGGCGACCCGACTAGGCGCTTTGGGCGATGCCTATCTGGAGCTTGGAGACTGGGATAAGGCCATTTCCTCCTATGAGAAATCCGTATCACATACGGCCAATGATTTCACAACTCCGATTTACTTGAAGAAACTCGGCTTGGCCTATGAGGCCGCAGGAAATCCTCAGAAAGCCCTGGATTCCTTCCAGCGCATCAAGGTCGAATTCGGTCAGACGAATGCAGGCCGTGATATCGAAAAGCATATTGCTCGCGTGACCGCTGCCCTGGCTGCCAACGGTTGATGCCCTTGCCTGATGGCCACAGCTGGTAAAGACCTCTCTGCATATTCACCTGAAGACCTTGCCATTCCGGAAGGGAAGAAAGTAGGTATCTGCTATTCTGAATGGAACGAGGAGATCACTCACGCCTTGATGGATGGTGCCTTGGAAGTACTACATCAAGTAATGGACAAGGAGGATATCCTCATCCATTCCGTTCCAGGCAGTTTCGAACTCCCACTAGGTGCACAATTCCTTTTCGAATCCGATAAGGTCGATGCAGTGATCTGTATAGGCAGTGTGATACGTGGTGAAACAGCTCATTTCGACTATGTGTGCCAAGCAGCCAGTCAAGGTATCCTACAAGTAGGTCTGAGATATAATGCCCCTTGTATCTTCTGTGTACTGACCGATGACACCATCGAGCAGAGCAGAGCCCGTTCAGGCGGTATACATGGCAATAAGGGTTCTGAAGCGGCCGTGGCAGCATTGAAGATGCTAACACTCAAAGAATCACTTTGAGTAGAGGGTCAGACCCTCATGCGGCTGGCAATGATATAATTCTCTTCCTCGATAGGATGGCAATCCAACTCGATCCCGGTTGTTGATTTCATGACCATGGTGATCAATCCCAGACCAGCACCACCTTTGGCAGACATCTGACCATTGGTCATGACCTCTAGATAGTGGGCCTTGATGTCGCCTTTGTCCATCTCATTGAGTTCGCCCACCAGTTCACTGACCTTATGGAAGTTGGAAGTGTCGGTCAATCCCAGAATGGTGATATTGACAATCTCACCCGTACGGATGACAGATAGGCCCAAGTACTTATCCCTTTCGGACTCCTTACCGTGTATGTAGGCATTCTGAAGACCTTCTATAAGAATGGTGAATGTTTTTTTGACAGTGCCCTTAGAGACCCCTTTCTCGATCAATGAACTTTCTACAGATTGCGTGATCTCATGTATACGGTCATGATTCAAAGGACCTACAAAGGAGTATATGATCTCCATGTCGGGTTCTGAAGCATACCGCTCGTTCTCTATGTCGAGAATCTTGCTCATCTCTGATCGAATCTTGCTATGTCCTTCTTCTCCCATCTAACGGAACTCGCTGTATTCCCCGAAAGGTGGCTGAAAATAAGCATATTGGATATTACGGACATCATTGTTACGAAGTCAAGGGTGAAATGGTTATCCTATCAGAATCTGGCACAGGGTATTATACGCTTCCTTTTACTGTACTTCCTATTGCGCGGATCATGGAACTCATAGATGAGTGATACCTCGTGGGAACCCGCAGTAGAGGAGATCAAGGGACTGATGGTGATATCATAACTGTATCCGAATTTGAGCTTTCTGATCTCATATCCGAATAGCAATGCGATGGCATCGTGGTTTAATACCCCATAGTCGTTCTTCTTGAATCCTGGTAGACCTCTATACCACACTCCGAATACCACTGGGCTATATTCATAGTATATCCCTAGATCCAATTGATCGAAGTCCTCCTGCATCCTATAGTTGAAAGCAGCCAATGTGGATTGCAAACGACCGGATTTGGTCTTCTTCTTCATCATGTTCCGGTATCCACCATGAATACTGGCCTTGATAGGAACAAGTGCTTCTTGCCCACGAAGCGATTCATTGGGTTTATTGATATGTGCGGCCGAGGCACCTATCCAGAAATCGTGACTGTACATGAGTACTCCTGTACCCACATCGAAGAAGGAGCTTCCTATGTCTTCAAATGTCTCAATGGTAGAAGAACCATCCGGACGGACCAATTGATCACCGAAGACCAATTTGTTGTAGTCCAGGGTCCTGAAACTCTTTCCAAAGGATACACCCGGTCGTATGTACAGATCATAATTGATCTGGAACTCATACGAATACAATCCCAGGACACTCGTGTATCCCAGATTTCCACTACCTGCCTGATCATGATTGAGTAGGATCCCTACTCCACTTTTGATCTTGGGTATGAAATGCTCATAAGTCAGGTTATAGGTCACAAAAGCACCTGGAATAGCTGTCCACTGATTCCGGTAATTCATGACCACCCTACTCTGAGTGGTATTTCCTGTGAATGCAGGATTTAGGTTCACCGGAGCTGCGTAGAACTGGGTGAACTGGTAATCCTGAGCACTGGTCGTCATACATATCAATAGCCCTATGATAGATGTAGCGACCTTGATATTCATAACTATTCTTTCTTCAATGCAACATCAACTTCAAGGACTTCGAAGTCCCCTTTGTTATTCACTTTCACTTCAATAGTTTGCTCAGCTATTTCATATCCAGGGCTTTTGACCTGGATCAGGTATTTTCTATCTGGCATGACTGCTGCCACATATTTGCCAGTAAGTCGATTCGGTATCACCGTTACCACTTCTTTATTCTCTCTGATATCATAAATAGAGACTTCTCCCTGGAGTGGGATCTGATTGAGTTCATCGCTAACAAGACCTTTCACGATGACCAGGTCATCCATCTCATAGAGCATTTCTATCTCATAGATGTCCATGGTGCGCTCCCTCGATGATGAGACATAGGCCCTTTTTCCATTGGCCGTGACGGAGAAGTAGATGTCATCATATACTGAATTGATCGGATATCCCAATTGCTGGGGCTCTCCCCACTCCCCGAGTTCATTCTTGGTACAGCGGAATACATCATATCCACCGATGCTCCCATTTCCCATAGAGGAGAAGAACAGACTTCTTCCATCCAATGAGAGAAAAGGAGCGTCTTCATCAAAGGGTGAATTGATCTCTCTGCCGAGATTCTGCGGTTCGCTCCACTTACCTGTAGGAAGTTTTCTGATAACATAGATATCCTTCCCGCCAAATCCACCAGGACGATCAGAGACCACATATATCTCCTTTTCATCCGGACTCAATGCAGCTGAAGGCTCATGGTACTCCGAGGTGTTTATAGCATCTTCCAACTTCTCAGGCTCACTCCAGCCTTCGCGCACCCTATGGGTGATATATAGGTCACCGGTATATAGATTCTTATGGGTACGATACAGCAACATGCTGTTGCCACTAGAAGCAAAATTCACATTGGCATCGTGGCCATCGTCATTGACAGGTCTGGGTAGTGGCTCTGCCTTGGTCCATGCACCGGCTACATTCCTGGCGATGAAAATGTCTTCGAAATAATTTCCTTCTTGATCGGTATATCCTCCGGTGCTTTCAGGTCTTCTAGACGTGAAATAGAGGTAATTCCCTTCGGCATCGATATTGGGAGCATAGTCCTGATAATCTGAATTGACATTGGTGCCGAGTCTTTTCATCATCACCTCTATGGGCTCACCCATCATCACCATGGCCTTCTCTATCTTATGCTGCGCAAGATCGATCCGTGCATGTGTGAGCTTATGATCGGGTCTATTGCGGTATTCTTCAAGCGCTACAAGGGCCCTGAAGAATTCCTCATTCAGGTGATAGGCTTCAGCTAAGAAATAATAGGCTGCTGTATATCCAAGTTCGGCAGCTTTCTGCAGATATGGAATGGAGAGGTTCTCTTCATTGCGCATATGCAGGTATGAATACCCCAGTCTGAAATTGAATTCCGGATTATCTGGATAGAGTTCTACGAGATCGGAATAGATCCGTTTGGACATGAAATGATCATCAATGCTATAGAAGAACTCAGCCTCTTCGACTATTCTTCTATGCTTGCCTTTGATCTTCTCATCCTTATCATCTCCCCCGGCAAAGCCTGTGAAGACAATGAGAAAGACAGCACTGATGGTCAATAGTATTCTTCTCTCCATAATCTACCTCAATAATGTCAGGTCGCCTGCTTTGATGACCTGTTTGCCATCGGTGAATGTCACCGTAGCTCTCCAGACATATACTCCTTGCTGGGCTAAACGTCCTTTGTAATATCCATCCCACCCTTTATTTACGTCATCTGACTCATAGAGCAGTTCTCCCCAACGGTTGTAGATCTGTAGTTGGAAGTCCTCCACTCCTGCAAACACGGGGTAGAACACATCATTATCCAGTCTGGTCGGGTCATAGTAACCTCCGTTGCTCGATAAGGAATTCGGAGTGAAGGCATTGGGGAAATCCACATATCCTCCTACATCCACAAATACTGCATCTTCTAAGCGGAAGGTATCTGGACAATTGTACTCGTTATTGGCTATCAGGGTTACGTCAAAGTAGCCCGTCTCCTGATAGATATGGGTAGGATCGGTCTCCGTAGAAGTATTGCCATCACCGAATTCCCAGAAGAATTCATCGGCCTGATTGGACAGGTTGTAGAAGAATACGACATCCCCCGTATTGACGATATCCGGATTGGCTGTGAAGTATGCTGTGGAATTGGGATATACATGTACGATGGTATCTCTTACAGCGATCTCACTTCCTCCAGGTCCGGTCACCAATAAACTCACGGTATATGTACCCGGTATGTAATAGGTATAGACGGGTTCTTCATTGGAGCTCACCCCACCATCACCGAAATTCCATAAGTAGTTGGTCCCGTACTCTGACAGGTTTTCAAAGGCAATGGTGATAGGCGCACATCCTTCACCTCCCCCAGCAAAATCAGCCACGGGTGGTGGTGCTTGTATTTCTATGACTTGGATCATCTGATCGCTACAATGCCCGTTGTCTATGGTCAGGCTGAGTTCGTAGGTACCCCAAGTGGAATAGGTGTGACTGGATAGATCCGGATCGAAACTGCTCGTTCCATCGCCTAGATCCCATTCGTAGATGGCCGTTGCACCCGAAACACTGTTATTGAAGATGTCCACGGTCGCATCTGGATAGGTCTGGATGACGGGATCAACACTGAACTCCGCATCCGGCAATGGGAATACAGTGATCTGAGTGGTCATCGTATCTGAACATCCGAAGTATGAACTGGCCACAAGTACCACATCGAATACCTCGTCCTCTATACCATAGTTGTTGAAAATATAGGTCGGATTCTCTACCGTGTCAACTGCTCCTTCCTCGAAATACCAGTCGTATGCAAGGGCTCCAGAGGATTCGTTGAAGAATTCGACTTCCAACGGATGACATCCTTCTTCTATGGATTCGAAGTCAGCTTCGAGCGGTGGAATGACCTGCACCTCGGAATAGGCCGTATCCATACACCCATTTTCCGTGTAAGCGATCATCTCGATCTCATAGGTGATCAGGTTGGTCGTAGAATTGGTGAATACATGTGAGTGGATGGAGTCTCCATTCTCAGAAGTCGATCCGTCCCCATAGTCCCAGGCATAGTCTGTTGCATACTGGCTGTTATTGGCAAAATCGATATATAGTGGATAGCATACAGAGGAGCTATCAATGCTGATATCGGCAATCGGTGCGGTGTAGACGACTACTGAATCGGTGTATTGATCCACGCACTGATACTGCGATGTCGCTGTCAAGGTCACATCATAGACCACTTCTGCCCCTGAGTTATTGGAATAGGTGTGTAGCGGATTGTTGCTCACACTTGCGGAGCCGTCACCGAACTCCCATTGGTAGCTCATGGCACCTTGGGACTGATTGAAGAAGGTGAATATGTCTCCGGAGCACAAGGCCTCTTCTGTGTCGAAAAGCGCCTGTACCTCTGGATAGACCGTTACAGTGGTCTCTGTCATATCCTGACATCCGTGTTCGGTCTCTACTATGAGTTGGAGATTGTATTCGACCACATTGACACTACTACTGATGTATGTATACTCATGCATGGATGCAGTGGTGTCGCTCAATGTCCCATCTCCATAGGTCCACTGGTAGGTGTCAGCGATCTGTGACTGGTCATTAATCGTTACGGTCAACGGAGAGCAACCTTCCACTGTATTCAGATTGAATGCTGCTACGGGCACTGGGTGGACCAAGACACTGTCTATATGTGTATCTGTACATCCATTATTGCTACTGGCCGTTAGAATGACTGTGAATGTGGTATCTGCGAGACTCTCATTCAGGTAGAGATGTGAAGGATCACTGTTCACGTCCATCAGCCCATCACCAAAATCCCATGTATAAGATGAAGCTCCGCTACTCTGATTGACAAAGCCCACCTGTAAAGGGCTACATCCCTCACTGTTCATACTGAAATCTGCTTGCACTTCTGGATATACGGTGATCGTACGACTGTAAGAACTTGAACATCCCTCGACAGAAGTGATTTCCAAAGTCACGTCATAGTTCTGGGTCACTCCTGACGTGTTCACAAAGGTGTAGTCATGTATCTCATCCGAAGTGATCAAGGTATCACCTGTGTCATAGATCCACATATTCTCATCGGCCAAGAATGAATCATTATTGAACATGACCTCCAAGGGACTACATCCCACCATAGGTGTAGCTGTGAATTGTGCGATAGGACGCGGATATACGGTGATATCGATAGAAGCTGGATCCTGACAACCATAGGAATTCGTTGCTATGAGCTCTACAGTGTGGATCTGTGTTGAGGAGGTATTGTTCACGTAGTTATGAAGAGGTGACTCTTCTACCGAGAATCCTCCATCACCGAAATACCAGGCATAGGAAGTTGCTCCTAGGCTCTCGTTGGTGAATTGCACCTCTAGAGGCGAACATCCTTCCGAAATGCTGGTGAATCCCGCCTCTACATCCGGATATACGGTTATTTCCTGAGTGGCACTTGATGTACAACCGTGAGTAGAAGTGATATTGAGCTGGATGGTATGGACATCCACATCGCTACCCGAATTCACATAGGTATGCTCAAGATCGATGTTGTTGGTCACCAGGGTATCTCCCGGATCGAAAATCCATTCTGATACATCGGCCAGTACACTTGTGTTCTCAATAGAAAGCTCCAAAGGACTACATCCAAGTGTAGGAGATGCATTGAACTGTGCAATAGGTCTTGGATAGACCAGTATCTGACTTGACGCTGTATCCTGGCAGCCATAGGTATTGGTAGCTAGGAGCTCTACCCACATCGTATCGGTCTCCAGACCGTTGTTCACATAGGTATGTAGTGGATCCTCATTTATACCGAAGGAACCATCACCGAATGTCCAAGAGTAGTTATCAGCACCTACTGAAAGATTGTTGAATTGCACTTCGAGTGGAGAACATCCTTCAGTGATGCTGTTATAGTCAGCATGCACTTCTGGATAAACAGTTATCTCATCATTGGCTACATCTGTACAACCCTCATTGGTCGTGATCTCGAGTTGTATCTGATAGTTTGCCGCTGTCAGGCTCGGATTGGTATAGATGTATTCCAGGATCGTATCGTTGGTCAAGAGAGAATCTCCAGTACCGAATATCCAAAGGCTCTCATCTGCGAGTATGCTGGTGTTCTCGAACTCTACCGTCAATGGACTACAGCCCGCGATCGGACTTGAATCGAACTGAGCGATCGGTCGAGCATAGACATCAATATCGACCGATGCGGTATCAGAACACCCATAATCATTGCTCACTATCTGGGTCGCAGTATAGGTGACCGTTGATGTACTGTTGTTCACATAGACGTGATTGGGTGAGTCACTTACCGAGACCCCTCCGTCACCGAATGTCCAATAGTAGTCTGTTGCTCCCACAGAAGTGTCCAAAAAGGAAATATCCAATGGCGAACATCCCTCTGTTTCCGAGTTGAATCCTGCCGTTACAAGTGGGAATACGTCAACGGTCTGCTGACTGCTACTGGTACAGCCTTGCGCAGAGGTCACATTGAGTATCACATTGAAGCTGTTGGCCGTTGTTCCTCCATTGGTGAATACATAATTGACCAGACTATCAGAGGTCACCAATGTATCTCCTGTTCCGAAAATCCATTCACTTTGTGCAGCGAGATAGGATTGATTGCTGAATTCTACCGCCACTGGACTACACCCTTCATCGGTATCCATGGTGAAGACAGACTGTGAAGATGGATATACATCTACTTGACTGTACGTGGTATCCGTACAACCAAAGGCATTGCTTGCGATCAGTCGTATGTCGAAGGTGAGCACACTGTCTGTGACATTGATGTAGGTGTGGGATGGTGTTGCACTATTGGATGTGTTGCCATCACCAAAACTCCAATCGTAACTGACTGCTCCTGATATAGCAGGGAAATCGACAGTCAATGGAGCACATCCCGACTGTCCTGAAACATCGAAACTGAAATCAGGCTCTGGATAGGAGGTCACGGTCTGATAGGTAGTGTCATGACAGCCATTGATATCGAAGGCAATGAGTTCTACGACATAGTTCTGGATGAATTCGGTCGTATTGTTGAAGAAATGCGAAGGATCCACGTCATTAGAGATCGGGGTACCATCCCCGAAATCCCACTGATAGGAACTCGCACCGCTTGATTGATTGGTGAATTGCACATCGAAAGGCGCACATCCCGGAGTTGCGTCTGAAATGAAATCAGCTTCTGTAAAACCGTTGACGGTGATGTCTATAGAATCTACACTTCCACATCCGAAGGCATTGGAGGCGGTGAGATAGACCGTGTAGGTGGTATCTGTATCGCTTGGATTATCGAATGTGTGTACCGTAGAGGTGTCATTGCTAGTGGCTCCATCACCGAAGTTCCATGTGTAGGAATAGGCACTGCTGGATGTGTTCGTGAAATTGACGGTCAGGGGACTACATCCCGAAGTCACATCGGCCGAGAATGATGCGGTAGGCGGTGTGTCCACGTTGACCGTGATAGTCGTGTCATCTGCACAATTGGCAGTATTGACCGTTAAAAGCACATCATAGGTGCCACCGGAAGCATAGTAGTGCTCTATCGGATTTCCTGTCCCGGATTGCGTATCACCGAAATCCCACGCCCAGTCGATGATCGGGTCAGAAGGATTATAGGATGAAATATCTGTGAAGGTGGCCGTATCACCCAGACAGAGGTCGGTGGTGAAGAAATCCGCTGAAGGACTCTCGTACACATCCACCACTTGGGAAGTATTGTCCATACATCCATTAGCCCCCGTGACTTCTAGTGTGACGATATGGCTCCCGATACTCGTATAGGTCTGGTCTGGTGGATCCTGTATGGTGTAGGTATTTCCATTGCCCATGTTCCAGTTCCAGTCGACTGCATCTATCGAACTTTCGGTCACCGCGTATTGTAGAGTGTCACAATCTTCGAGGTCGGATAATGAGAAATCTGCGACCGGGCTCTGCTGTACATGTAGATCTACCCAGGCGGTATCTGTACAAGAGGCCCCTGCTCCACTGACATAGGCCACCAGGCCGATCTGATAATCACCCGGTAAAGCGTATGAGATACTTACACTTGTCGGTCCCATAGGCTGCCATCCGCTTCCGTTGTCGAAATTGATCAACCAGGCATTGGCTTCCGGAGAGGAATTATTGAAGAATGTGACGGTCTCACCCTGACAGATGGTATCGTCAGAGATGGTCACACCGGCCGCTGGAGGTGGTACTATGTCTATGGTCACAAAGGCGGTATCAATACCACAGAAATTACTGTCGAGCAGCATGACCGAGTACGAACCGATGGCTGGGTAGGAAATCGTATGCGGAAAGGTGGGAGGCCAAGGTGTCCATGGAATGATGGAATCATATCCTAGACCCCAATAATCACCGAAGTTCCAATATTCATATCGCTGCGCGATATTTCCTTGGAAGTAGCAATTCATCTGGGTGGTATTCAGGTAATCCACCGTGTTATCAGGCCAGCAGAGCACATAGTCTGAGGGTGTGATACCGGCATCATCATAATCCCAGATACGTATCGGGTCGAATGTGGCTGTGCTGTTACCTCCTTGTACCGTGTTACAGTAGTTCTCAGCCGTAAGTGTCACCATGGTCTCACAATCGACCGTATTCTCTTGATAGGTATGTGTGATGGTCTGGTTCCAATTGGTATAGTCATATACCTCCTGTGGACTGCCATCTCCGAAATCCCAAGTGAATATGGTAGTCTCCGAAACATTGGTACTGCTGTTGGTGAACTCCATGTCCTGAGGAGCACAGGCTTGGGTCAATCCCCCTATGGGTATCTGAATAGAGGCACTTGTGGCTTCTTCCATGACCAAGACCCCTTGAACCACACATCCCGATGAAGTTTCGGTGAATGTGACCACAAAGGTGTCTACAGTTGCAGTATACAAGTGAGAGATACTAGCGGGAGGGATCAGGTCAGGGCCTGATTCTGTAGGGCTTCCATCTCCCCAATCGATGGTCCATGTACCGATGTTGTCTGGAGACTGGATGTTGAGCGTGTAGTCTGATCCTGTACAGTGATACCAATACGGATTAGCACTGGGAGCACCGTAGAAATCATATAGCTCGGGACATTGGGCAAAGCCCTGCGCCATTGAAAGTACCACCAGACCGATGGTCAGAATAGCCTTCTGCGTAAATCTCCTCATCTCGTTCACCCTACTCACTATAAAGTGTTATACGGACAAGTTCACAGTAAGATACAAGAGCGATATGGCTTTAGACCAATGTCCACTAAATCACGTTGAATCCTATTTCGTAGCAGTCAGATACTATCGTAAACAAAAAGACCCTGCCATTGATATGACAGGGTCTGTTCCAGTGTTGGAATTCTCTTTATACGCTCACATTGACCGTGGGAGCTGCGTCCATGATCTCCTGATTTGCATTGGAAGCGAATTGCTCGAAATTCTTGATGAAGAGACCTGCGAGATGCAATGCTTGCTTATCGTACGCTTCTTCATCGGACCAGGTATTCTTAGGGTCGAGTATCTCATCTGGAACAGATGGACAACTCACCGGCATATGCAGACCGAATATGGGATGTGTGCTATACTCGACATCATTGAGTTGGCCTTCAAGCGCTGCGGTGATCATCGCTCGGGTGTATTTCAACTTGATACGTGAGCCCACTCCATATGCTCCACCGCTCCATCCGGTATTGATCAACCATACCTTGGTATCGAACTCATCCATCTTGCTCCCGAGCATTTCAGCATAACGGGTGGGATGTAGTGGAAGGAATGGCGCACCGAACCCTGCGGAGAAGGCGGCTACAGGCTCAGTCACTCCTTCTTCCGTGCCGGCTACTTTGGCCGTATAGCCAGATATGAAGTGATACATGGCCTGCCCCTTGGTCAATCGGCTGATAGGAGGCAATGCTCCAAAAGCATCTGCAGTCAGGAAGAATATGTTCTTCGGGTCGGAACCTATGGAAGGTTCCATGATATTGTCGATGTGGTAGATGGGATAGCTGACCCGGGTATTCTGAGTGATGCTCGCATCTGTGTAGTCGGGTTCGTTGGTCCCGGGTTTGAACCCGATGTTCTCAAGCAAAGCTCCAGGACGTATGGCATCATAGATCTGAGGCTCTCGTTCAGGATCCAGGTCGATGGTCTTTGCATAGCAGCCCCCTTCGAAATTGAACACCTTATCTCCTGCCCAGCCGTGCTCATCATCACCGATGAGTCTGCGATTCTCGTCTGATGAGAGTGTGGTCTTTCCTGTGCCGCTCAGGCCAAAAAAGATAGCCGTGTCTCCTTGCTCCCCTACATTGGCAGAACAGTGCATGGAGAGTACATCGTGGTCGTGAGGTAGGATGAAGTTGAGAACGGAGAAAATCCCCTTCTTGATCTCTCCCGTATAGCCCGTCCCTCCTACGATGGCCATCTTCTCGGAGAAATTAATGATCGCGAAGTTGGATTGACGCGTCCCGTCCACTGCTGGATCAGCCTTGAATCCCGGTGCATTGATCACATGCCAGTCCGCTTCGAAATCCACCAATTGTTCTTCCGATAGTCGGAGGAACATGTTGTACACAAAGAGGTTGGACCAGGGGTACTCGTTCAATACCCGTACGTTCATCTTGTAATCAGGATGCGCACATGCGGCAGCGTCCCTTACATAGACCTCCTTCCCTTTCAGATAGTCCTGCATCTTCTCTTTGAGCTGAGTGAATTTCTCCTGAGAGAAAGGGATATTGATATCCCCCCACCACACTGCGTCTGATGTGATGGCATCCTTGACGATGAAACGGTCCTTTGGAGACCGACCGGTGAACTTTCCGGTATTGATGGCCAAGGTGCCATTGTCGGTCAGGCGGCCCATTTCTTTCTGAACAGTGATCTCAGAAAGTCGAGATGGTGAGAGATTATAATGGATTTTTCCTACTCCTTCAAATCCGATGGAACTGAGGTCGATCGCCTCTTTACTTCCATTTGTTTCTTGCATGTCTTGTGCTATTAAGAAAGGCCAAATTTAGCCAAAGGTCTAGGGCGAAAAGGCCTTTTACAGCACTAATTAGTAAGTGTCTGACTGACGTTTAGTGCGCAACCGACTGGATAAAAAGGACTTAGCTAGAGCCCCCCTTCCAGTGACCTTGGGTTAAATTTGCCGGCAGTGTTAAGCGGATTAAAGAAGAAACTCTGGATCGGGATCATTATCCTGGTCTTGCTCATTACGACATCCTTACTAGGTGTCTTCCGATTTGAAATAGATGTGGCTTGGGCTATGTGGGCCATTGTAGGCTTCATCGTGGCCTATGGACTGTTCATTTTCCTCTCCCATTGGATCAGTCCTAAAAAACAGGTGACCATCAGCACCAAGGTCGAACTCAGTGCCCCTCCTAGAATATTGAAGAGCGTTAGGAATTACCGTTTGAAAGTAAGTACCGAGAAACACATCGAGGAAAAAGGAAGAGAGCGAACGATCAAAATGGATGAACTCATCATGAGCTTCAATAGTGCTGATCATCCGGATGCCTATTCATACTGTATGCAGGTCATAGGAGCGCATATGGATGCCTGTCTAAGAAGTGCGCGTGAGGCCCACCCTGATGCGCACGTTACTGGAAGCCAGTTGAATCTACCTCCAGAGATCAAGCAATTGGATAGCTGAGATCATTAGATTCCCAGTACATCGACCCCTTGACGGAATACCACGTCCACAGGGATGCCGGCATCATTGAGTCGATCCAGATCAGCCTGTAGTTCAGCATCTATCTTTCCGTACTTCTCGATCAATTGCTTCACTCCTTCAGAGTCTCCATCTCCCTGAAGCGTGAGGATCACTTCACTCAGCTCATCCATCGCTTTTTTCATCTGCTCCATATCCACGCGATATGTACCCGTTGTTTCATCCCTTATGAACGCATTACGTTCTTTGAAGAAATTGAATCGGAGCATATTCGCTTTTCCATGTGCGCTGGAAGCACCGAATCGGACCGATCGGAATATACTCGCCAGAAAAGTGACATAGTAGTCCTCTAAGGTTCCTTCTTCTATCTCACCTTGATTGTAGAGTTCATCTACCATATATAGGCCTAGGATATCCGCCTTACCTTCTTCCAATGCTGAGAAGTCCGCTTTCAAAGCTTCTCTTACAGTGCCTCTTCCATTGATGGTGTTCTTGATTCCTAGTCCGTGTGCCACTTCATGGAACATGGTGTTGGAGAAGAAGGCGTTGAATGTGATGTGCTTGCGCTGGGCCTCATCTATGAGCACATCGCTGATGGGGACGAGTATGCGATCATACTTTGCCTGCATAGCATTCTTGAGCTGTGACCTGCGGGTGCCTTTGCTGGTCTGTATCTCCTCATCGTTGGGTAGATTGACAGCGATGGTCTTGCTGCCGCTATTACAATCGCCGGCATAGTAGATCACGTCATAGGCATTCAATTGAGAATCCCTACCAGGAGACTCCTGCTTATAGGCATCTGGTACGGGAAGTCCTTCTTGAAGGCCAGGTAGGAAGGCTACGAATCGGTCCAGCTTCTTGCTCCATTCCATATCTTTTACCAATACATAGGCTTCATGGGCGGCTTTATAGCCATACAGTTTATCCTCGTAATTCTCTATGGGGCCTATGATGATGTCGAGATGGTTGTCCTTCATATCCAACCAAGCGATATCACTTGCATCGAAAGAGTCTTCTCTCAATGCTTGGGCCCGTAGGGTGAGATAGTTGCTGAATTCCTTGTCCTCACTTAGTTCAGCAGCTGACTCTAAGAGACGTGCAGCAGCCTCGGTATTGTAGGCATAATCCTGCGAATAGGGTATACTCACCAGCTTGCCTTGAGCATCTCTGCGAATGGTAGTGTACAGACTGGTCTTGTCCTCAGCATCCAGTGATTGGAATTCCTCATCGGTCATGTCTTCTGGATAGAACCCGGCACCTGGCGGCTTCGGGCCGAATCCCTCTACAAAGGGGAGGTTGTCATTCAATCGGTCCCATGGACCGTAGTTGACCTTGGCAAATCTGCGATCGGCCTCTTTGTCCAATTTGGCCATCAACTCTGCTTCAGGACCGTAGGACTGGAGCCAGAATATGGAGTCCATGTGTTTGGAAGCTTCTATAAGCAGAGGAATGACCGCCTTCTCATTCTCATTGAGCAGGTCGACATCAGTGACCAAGTCTACCTCTGCATAGGTAGTGCGCGGGTCGCTAAGTTCAGTGGTCTCTACCGGCTTCTCTACGGAAGCTGCCTGTTCTGACTCTTGACAAGAAGCCAGAATGAGCATGAGAAATATAAGAACAGGAATATGGGATTTCATAGCAAGAATGTTTGAAGCAAGTATACAGAGCATGTGAGAATAGCCCAATACTATATTTGATGCGATGCTAGTGAAAAAGATACCGGTATGTATCATAGGTGGAGGACCATCGGGTCTGATGGCAGCCTCACACATGGCGGAAATGGGTATCTCCTCACTCATCTTGGAAGCTCAGACTATGCCTCGGGACAAGGTATGTGCTGACATCATCACGAGCAAGGCCATTCGAGAGATAGAGCGTGCTGCTCCTGGTATCATAGAAAAGTGGGTGACTACCGGAAAAGCACGAGCCATCTGGTCGACTCGAGTTCACACAGAGGAACATCAGCTGGATATTCCATTCAAAGGACTTGATGAAAACCCTCATACACCTTCATGCTATGCTATTTCCAGATCGGATATGGACCGTGATCTCTGGAATAGAGTCAGTGACCAGGAGTATGTGACAGCATTCGATGGTGTCCGAATGACCGGTCGTAAATTTCAGAATGGAAGACACACCATCTTCACCGATAAGGGAGGGACCTATATGGCCGAACACTGTGTTCTCGCATATGGGGGCATCAAAGATCCAAGGCCAGATGGCCAGGATACTTCATCACGTCATGAAGCAGTGGGCATCAGGGCCTATTTCAGGGGACTGAAAGGCCTGGATGCGGATAGGTGCCACTTGTTCCTATCCAAGAAATGGATGCCTGGAGGTTTATATATCGCCCCCTTGACCCAAGGAGTCTTCAATGTGAATATGGTCATCCGGAAGGACCGGATGCAGAAGGGCCGATTGAATCTGCGCAGTGAATTGGAATCCGCAATCGATCAAGATGAGCGATTGAAAGACATATTCTCTGATGCGCATGTTGAATCTCAGGTCCGGGGAGCCAGACTACCATTGGCCACTATGCGCAGGGAATCCATACAGGATGGTGCGCTTTTGACCGGAGACGCTGCTGGACTGATCGATCTTATCTCGGCCAACGGTATACCACAAGCTATGATCAGCGGAAGGCTCAGTGCCGGTTTTGTCAAGAACAGAGTGTCCGGTATGTCGATGAATCAAGCAGCAAGCTGCTATGCGAAGGAATTGATGGAGGCTATCGCACCAGATATCGCTCTTGGGAAATCGCTGTCCTATCCATTGGGCAGTAGATGGTTCTGCTCGTGGATGCTAAACATACTGGGGCGATCGGCTCATGCTCTTTCCCAAAGGGAGAATGGTCTGGAAGAAGTACTCTATTCTGACCGTCCTTTTCAAGAGCTGGTCCGTCAATTGAATCCCTTGATCGATCACAGCAGGACCGTGAATAGGAATCCCTTTCTATGAAACTGACCTAGTGCATTCAAAGGATTCTTGCGACTCTTCAACACCCTGATGAAAAGTAGCTGATGGTCAGATGCTGTTCTTCTTGCTAGTTCTTAAGCACTTATCTCGTTCGATCAAGGTAAATGGCGAAGCGTTCTACCAGAAGGATGATCTGTTGACAACTCCCCACTAGGGGTTATTTACGGCCCTTACATGCCCCTATATATTTGATTCAGACCAAAAGGAGACCTATTTGGAGAATCAATTCGAAGACCAGAACGATGACTACGAAGGACTCCCCTCCTCACCTGTCGTCCAGCGTTATATCAGATTGCTCAAAGAGAAAAGGGACGAGTTCTTCGATGTAGAAGAATTCCAGAGCATCATCGACCATTATGTCAATCTCTTCGACCTGGAAGAAGCGAGTCTGGCCATCGAGAAAGGCTTGGTACAGCATCCAGAATCTTTTGACCTTTCCTTGCGCAAGGCGCATATCGCACTTCTCTCTGGAAATATCGAGGACTGCCTGCGGGTCATCAGCAGCTTTGAATTACTTCATCCCAATGACGAGGAACTCATGGCCCTTAAGATCGAGGCATATACCTATCGAGGTGACCATGATAAGGCCATTGTCCTTATCGAGAATCTCTTGAACAGTTCAGGTGTTAGGGATCGTGTGAAGCTGAATATCCAACTGGCCGAACAATACACACACAAATCAAATCTCCTCGAGGCCATTGCCGCGTGGAAGAATGCCATTGCAGCAGATCCTCAATTGGAATTGGCACACCTGGAACTACGTCAGGCTTTCATCAAAGCAGATATCGTAGAAGAAGGGATCCGATATTTCCGAAAGCGTACAGATGAGCACCCTTATTCGTTTCCTGCCTGGCTCGAACTGGCCGAATGCTATCTCCATCACGGAGAGGTAGATCGAGCTTTGAGTGCTTTCGATTATGCACTGGCAATCGATGAGGACCACATCATTGCTTTGGCCGGAAAGGGTTCTGCTTTCTTCCACAATGACGATTATCCGTCTTCGCTGGAAGTCTTCAAACAACTGAATGGTATCCTGCCCGATGACCCCACGGTGATCTGTAGTATAGGTGAGTGCTATGAGCAACTGGAAGAATACCCATTGGCCAATGACTATTTCCTGAAGGCCCTGGACATCTCACCGGAGCATATCGAGGCCAGGCTCGGACATGCTATCGTAAGTGAACATCTGGATGACTCTGGCAAGGCCTTGAGCCAAATGGAGACCGTTGTCGGTCTAGAGCCGGACAATGCCGAGTATTGGTACATCTTCGCTGAACTGCTTTCGAGGAATGATCGATTCGAGAAGAGTCAACTATGTTTCGAACGCTCCTTGCAACTTTCAGATAAGAAGCTCGAATATCGATTGGGTCAGATCGATGCTTTGATACGAGCGGGGGAATTAGAGACTGCTTTGGACAAAGTGCAAGTCTGTTTCGAAGACGAAGGTGATCAACCTATAATCTATCATCGGGGTATAAAGGTCCTATATGAACTCGGCCAAAGAACAGAATGTCTGGTCCTGCTCGAAATGATGTTGGAAAGACATGAACCCACAGAAGAGCTTCGTTCATATTATCCTGATATCTTCGAGGACTCACAAGCCATCGAGCTACTTGATTGCGACCGACACGAATGAGTCAGAGCTTACCCCACGTTCCCAATAGATTCCGAAAGCCCAGGAAGAGAGGCCTTACCATGGTCATGGATAAGGGCTTGAGTGTAAGAGAGGCAGAGGATATGATATCGTCCTGTGGCGAATTGGTCGATCTGGTGAAGTTCGGCTTTGGAACCTCCTATGTTACTCAGGATCTGGACCGAAAGATCGCTATCTACAAAGAAGCGGGGTGCAGGGTATATCTGGGCGGAACCCTTTTCGAAGCCTACTTGATCAGGGGCATGGTCAATGAATATCGCGACTTCTGCATCAAGCACGAGATCGATACCGTAGAGATATCGGATGGCTCCATCTCCATTTCGCATCAGCGGAAATGCAAACTCATCAAGGAGTTCTCCAAAGACTTCACCGTACTATCCGAAGTGGGATCCAAAGAGGAAGGGATATTCATCTCTCCCCAGAAGTGGATCTCCATGATGAACAAGGAACTGGAAGCTGGGAGCTGGAAGGTGATCGCTGAGGCGCGTGAGAGCGGAACAGTAGGTATCTATCGCCCCAATGGAACGGCCCATAGTGTACTGGTCAACAAGATCCTCAACAAGGTGCCCAAGAAGGACATACTCTGGGAAGCCCCACAAAAGGCCCAGCAAGTCTGGTTCATCAAATTGCTCGGGGCCAATGTGAATCTAGGGAACATCGCTCCCAACGAGGTGATTCCATGTGAGTGCCTGCGACTGGGACTACGAGGAGATACCTTCTTCAGCTACCTCCCCGCTGACATTGGCACAGGTAGTGCGGTCAAGTGATCATCCCAATCCATTATGGAATCCTTTTCCAATAAGCTAAGCGTATTCTTCAAGGGAATGGCCATGGGTGCAGCCGATGTGATTCCGGGTGTGTCAGGAGGAACCATTGCTTTCATCACAGGTATCTACCAAGAATTGGTCGATTCTATAGGACGCCTGGATCAAGAAAGCCTCAAGGTGCTTTTCAAGAAAGGACCACTTCCCTTTTACCGTCATATCAACGGTCCCTTCTTACTCTCTCTGGGTCTTGGAATCATTCTCAGCATTGTGGCTCTGGCCAAATTCATTTCCACGCTTCTGGCCGAGCAACCTGTACTGGTATGGTCCTTCTTCTTCGGCCTGATCATCGCTTCTGCCGTGTACATCGGCAAGGATATCAAATGGACTCGACCGGCCGAGCTGATCACATTCATCGTAGGTGCGTGTATAGCCTATGTCATCACTACACTGACTCCTAGTGGTGGAGAGGTAGGTCTACTCTATGTGTTCATGTCGGGAGCGATCGCCATCAGTGCGATGATCCTACCCGGAATATCAGGAAGTTTCATCCTGCTGCTCCTGGGTTCATATGCTACGGTGCTTGGTGCTATCGGTGATCTTTTTGATGACCTGGTAGCTCACGGCAAGATCATAGTAGTATTTGCTGCTGGTGCTCTGATCGGTCTGATAGGTTTTTCCAAGATTTTACGATATCTCTTCAAATCCCACTATCGCATCACGATTGCGATGCTCACAGGGTTCATGCTCGGATCTCTGGCAAAGGTCTGGCCATGGAAAGAGACCCTCTCTACTCGCATCAACAGTAAGGGAGAAGAAGTGCCGCTTCTTCAAGACAATATCTGGCCTACCACCTATGCAGAAATCGGGATAGGAGAACCATTGCTCTTGCCGGCCATTGGGATGTTCCTACTGGGACTGGCCATCGTCTATCTGCTCTCTCGCATGGACCACATCACTAGTCCAGAAGATGGGCCTGATCCTGCAGTATGACTGGTGTTTCCAAGTACGGGCTGATAGGTAGGAATCTGGAATATAGCTTCTCTCCTACCTTCTTCAATTCTGCCTTTGAACAGGCTGGTATGGCCTGTATCTATGACTTGATCGATGTTGCTTCTTTAGAAGAACTTGACGATACGCTACTCAAAGGATATGCTGGATTGAATGTCACCATTCCCTACAAGGAGTCGATTCTGCAACGCATGGACGAGCTAAGCCCTGAGGCCGAGGCGATAGGTGCTGTCAACTGTATTCAGATGATAGAAGACCGACTCGTAGGGCATAATACGGACATCATCGGCTTCAGGGATTCCTTGCGTCCCATCTTGAAGTCAACGCATCACAAGGCGCTTATCCTTGGCACCGGAGGAGCGAGCAAAGCCATCGCCTATGTGCTGCAGAATATGGGAATCGAATTCTTGAAAGTGTCACGGAATCCTGAAAAGGGAGATGTTACTTACAAAGATCTGAATGACAAGGCACTACGCTATTTTCCTTTGATCATCAATACAACACCTTCAGGCACCTTTCCGAATGTAGAAGACGCCCCTCCTATTCCCTTTGAACATCTAGGACCATGGAACCTGGTCTACGATCTGATCTACAATCCTGAGGAGACCCTCCTACTCTCCAAAGCAAAAGAGTGTGGAGCGCTTACTATCAATGGGCAACGGATGCTGGAAGGTCAAGCCATCGCAAGCTGGAAGATCTGGACAGGGACGGATTGGATAGGTTCAGGTGAACCATCGGTATAACAACACGCAGAGACATACCAAGAAGAGAAGGATGGATATCCTATTTATCCCGTGCATCAACTTCAGATTAATGGGTGCTTCTGACTTTGAGAAGTAGGTGCGAGGATCGAGATAGTGGAGAATCTTCTTGAATATCATTTCGTTACGAAAATAAGCGGATACACTGGAATGACCCGAAAAATGGAGCGAACGATGCTTTACCTTTGAAGGATTGTCTTTTTCCCAATGGATTTCAAACTAAAAAGCCCTTTCAGTCCTACAGGGGACCAACCCCAAGCCATAGACCAACTAGTCGAAGGTGCTAAGGAAGGCTCACGCTATCAGACGCTCATGGGTGTGACCGGATCAGGTAAGACTTTTACCATGGCCAATGTGATCGAGCGACTCAATCGGCCGACATTGATCCTGAGTCACAATAAGACATTGGCAGCACAACTCTACTCCGAGTTCAAGGAATTCTTCCCGGATAATCTGGTAGAATACTTTGTCTCGTACTACGACTATTACCAGCCTGAAGCATTCCTGCCGACTACCAATACCTATATCGAAAAAGACCTCTCGATCAATGAGGAGATCGAGAAGCTCAGATTGAGCACGACCTCTTCCCTCCTCTCCGGTAGGCGGGATATCATCGTGGTGGCTTCGGTATCGTGTATCTATGGTATCGGCAATCCCACCGAGTTCTACAAGAATGTCATCAAACTCCAGGTAGGTCAGAAGATCAGCCGCAATATGTTCTTGAATCACTTGGTCACTTCCCTCTATTCTAGGAATGACCATGCACCCGAGCGCGGAAATTTCCGGGTCAAGGGAGATGTGGTGGACATCTTTCTGGCCTATGCCGACCATGCGATAAAGATCCTCTTCTGGGACGATGAGATCGAGGCGATCGAAGCCTTCGATATCGAGACTAGGAACAAGCTGTATGAACTGAAGGAAGTCCAAATCTACCCGGCCAACATCTTCGTGACCACACGCAAGACCCAGAATGAGGCCATATGGGAGATCCAGCAGGACATGGTCAAGCAGGTGGACTACTTCAAGGAGATAGGTAAGCCCCTGGAGGCCAAGCGACTTCAAGAGCGCACTGAATACGATATCGAGATGATGCGAGAACTAGGCTATTGCTCAGGAATCGAGAACTATTCCAGGTATTTCGACAAGCGTGAACCCGGCCAACGTCCTTTCTGCATCATAGACTATTTCCCGGATGACTTCATGTTCTTCATGGATGAGAGTCATGTGACCAATTCGCAGATAAAGGCCATGTACGGAGGTGACCGATCGCGTAAGGTCAATCTCGTAGAACATGGATTCCGACTGCCGGCTGCTATGGATAATCGCCCGTTGAAATATGAGGAGTTCGAGTCCTTGATCCCTCAATGGATCTTTGTGAGTGCCACTCCGGGTGACTATGAGTTAGAGAAGAGCGAAGGTGTAGTGGTAGAACAGATCATACGACCTACTGGATTACTCGATCCGCGCATCGAAGTGCGTCCTACCCAGAATCAAGTGGATGATCTCATGCACGAGATACAGCTTCGCACCGAGCGGGACGAACGTGTACTCTGCACCACATTGACCAAGCGAATGGCCGAGGAACTCACCAAATACCTGGACAGACACGGTGTACGCACCCGCTACATCCACTCGGATGTGGATACCATCGACCGGATAGAGATCATACGCGAACTGCGATTGGGACAATTCGATGTGCTGGTAGGTGTGAACCTTCTACGTGAAGGATTGGATCTACCTGAGGTGAGTCTGGTGGCCATTCTCGATGCCGATAAAGAAGGATTCCTACGCTCGGAGCGATCACTGGTGCAGACGGTTGGAAGAGCAGCTCGGAATATCAATGGGATGGTCATCATGTATGCAGATAAGGTGACGGACAGCATGCGACTGACTATCGAGCAGACCGAACGCAGGAGGACCATTCAGATGCAATACAACGAGGAGCATGGCATCACTCCTCAACAGATCAGCCGCAGCAAGGAGGAGATCATGCGTAAGACCATGGTGGCCAATAACCAGAAGAGCCGTAAGCGGTATGCTCAGGACGAGGAAATAAGACTGGCCGCTGAGGTAGAGGTGGATTATTCCGATAAAGGATCCTTGGAAGCAGCCATAGCCAATACCAAAGCACAGATGCAAGCAGCAGCCAAAGATTTGGACTTCATCGAGGCCGCACGTCTGCGGGATCTGATGCGTTCCATGCAACAGGAATTGGAAAAACAGCACTAAGGACTCTGATGATCGTGCAATAATTGGAAATGCATTGATCGCACCTCCTCCACCACAGGCTGTATATTTGAGCGAGACCAGGAAATCGGTCCTTTCAACCCAGAATTATCAATTCAATGAAAAAACACTTACTCACATTCAGCATCCTATGCATAGGTCTCGGCCTATCCGCTCAGATAGAACACGGAGGTTCACCTCTGGCCATCCAATCGAAAGCAATCCAAAGCCAAGTGCCGGTCTATGCGACTCCTGCAGTCGACATGGAGACTGTACGCGCACAGGACGAGGTCACCGACCAGTACAAGGAGACTATGTACCGTTTCGGTATCGATCATGAAGTCGACATCGACTTCTTTGAATTCTCTTCAGCCCAGATCCACAAGGGAACTGAGATACGCAGAATGGGCATCCGTTGTCCAGAGGCTTTGAGTGTCAACTTCTTGGTGGATGATTTCCATCTCCCAGAAGGAGCTCAGGTATTCGTCTATAGTGCTGATGGTAAAGAGGTGAAAGGTGCATTCACGTATGAGAACAATAGAGAAAGTGGCATCTTCCCAGTTGGCTTAATCGGAGGAGAAGAGATCGTCATCGAATACATCGCTCCT
The DNA here is from genome assembly GCA_013001705.1 of Flavobacteriales bacterium. Lineage (NCBI taxonomy): Bacteria > Pseudomonadati > Bacteroidota > Flavobacteriia > Flavobacteriales > Flavobacteriales bacterium. The sequence goes on along the minus strand of JABDLZ010000084.1, from coordinate 1,600 downwards.
TTAGCTACTACGGGTGCTTCATTCCATATCTCACAGATCACCCACGGCTATCGCTCGGTACTTGGATATTGGGATGTGAAAAAGGGACCATTCGGTAGCAGTGGGCCATGCAATATCAATGTCAACTGCCCTGAAGGTCTGCCTTGGGTCAATCAGAAAAGAGCTACAGTGATCATCGTTCAAGGAGGGGGTGTATGCTCCGGTTCCATGGTCAACAATGTGAACCAGGACGAGACCCCGCTCTTCATGACGGCCAACCACTGTCTCGGCAATCCAAGCAATTGGATGTACTACTTCAATCATGAATCAGCTACCTGCACCGGAAGTACTGGACCTACCAACCAATCTATTTCAGGAGGATCTCTTCTCGCCAGTGGAAACAATGCGGACTTTGCACTGATCGAGTTGAATAGCAATATCCCTGCATCCTATGAACCATGCTTCACAGGGTATGATGCCACAGATATCCAGAATGTGACAAGTGCGGTAGGAGTCCATCACCCAGGTGGTGATGTGAAGAAGATCTGTTTCGAGAACAATGCTCCCTTCCATCAAAATGTCAATTTCAATGGGAATCCTCAGACCCGCATGTGGTACATCAACCAATGGGAAGACGGGGTCACCGAACCAGGTTCTTCCGGTAGTCCCTTGTTCAATCAGGACGGACGTGTGATCGGAGTTCTTTCAGGTGGAGCAGCCGCCTGCAATGGGACCGTGAACAATGGACTCTATGACTTCTATGGTCGCGTAGGCGAGGCTTGGGATGGTACGAGTAGTACGAGCCGATTGAAAGATCATTTGGATCCGGGTAACACCAATACACTCATCACAGATATGTACTGCCCGTATGATGTTATCTATGCCAATGATGCCGCCAGTCAGGGCATACTGGATATCCCGGAACTCATCTGTGACTTGGAGCCCTTCTTCCCCACCTTCATTCTGCGCAATGCGGGTTCTGAAGCACTGACTTCTGCAACTATTTCCAGCACGTATAATGGAGTGGCACAAGCGGATTTCAACTGGGTAGGAAATCTAGCGCAAGGCGAGACAGCAAATCTGACAATGGCCGAATTCACACCGACCAGCGGAACCAACACAATAGAGATCAGCGTATCTCAACCGAATGGCGTTTCCGATGAGAATAATGCCAATGACATGACCACGGCCAGCATCACTTCGGCTGAAGAGGCGGACAATGTCTGGACCGTATTGATCGAGACCGATGATTATGGCTATGAGACCTATTGGGAGATCCGCTCGGTAGATAGCGGTGTTCTGGTAGCTGCAGGGGGTAATACAGATGTGGGCCCCAACGGAGGTGGAGCACAATCAGCAGGACCAGGTGACCCAGGAGCTTATGCTAACAATACAATCTATGATGAAGAGGTGATCATTCCTGATAATGGCTGCTATGAATTCTTGATAGTAGACGACTATGGAGATGGGATCTGCTGCGGTTTCGGAGAAGGTTCATTCAGCGTGACCGATGGTGGTGGAAATGTCATCCTAGCTGGAGGTGAATTCAGCTCAACTGAGTCTGCTGCCCGTTCTGTAACGGCTACCGGTATCGTTGAGAATTCTTTGAATCAGGTGATGG
>JABDLZ010000083.1 GCA_013001705.1 Flavobacteriales bacterium | reverse complement strand
CCCTATGGGTCTTCTCATCTCCTTCCGGTGAACCCAAATGGGTCTTTCCATCGTATGTCTAATAGTAACCCCATTAGACCACTGACCATGGACAAGTCCATCATCACCCAGATCAACGAGCGGCATTTCTACAGCCGACTGGAAAAGACCACTGCAGAGAAACTGCCGAGTTCTGAATTGCTCGATCTCAAAGATGGCGTGCTCTACCTTGTAGTGCACACCTTTAAATCGTGGGATTGCAGCTATACCTCATCCATTTTCAAGGTAATGCGTACCTGGTTGGATGAATTCAATGAACTCAAGGACGCATGGAGATTCCACATCACGGTCTATGAAATGACCAAACAAGGTCGCTCAGAAGCCGTGGATCACATGGAAGGAGCAATTATCCATGATAATTGACCCAATTTCTCTGTAGTGAGTCCCAATGCGATCTCATTTCGCCTATCCCATAGCTTGACGGGTGGGTCATAGCCCATGAAACTCCAGTCTCTAATAGGTTGCTTCCCTCCGCAGCCTATCTGTCTTGGAACTTCTGACTGGTGGCTTCTCCGATCTCGATGACACATGACTTTTTGATTCCTTTGTAGCCGATATGAGACATTGGATACCGACATCGATCTTTTTCTTTTTTCTGCTTCTTGGTTCTTACGCTCAAGCACAAGTGGATTCTGCAAGGGTCAACCGCAGTCCCTATCATGTCATCTACAATCACCTTTATTATCTTCAGGAGTCTGACTATGATCCTGCCAAGGCCGCACGGAGTTTTCCGGCAGATACACCCGATCCTGTGAGGGCGGCCATCCGTCTTAAACAGATACTAGATGGAAAAGGAATCTATGTAGATGTTGACAAACTCCCCAAGGACCCGGACTATACCGATGAGGTCAATGAGATGCCTGTCTATACACTCAGCCAGATGGACTCCCGTATCACGGTGGCCCAATCCAATGATGGACGTTGGTTCTACTCCGAGACCACGTTGGCATCCATTCCCGACCTGTATAAAGAGACTTTTCCTCTGGCATTGGATCTCCGCTCGCGATTCCATCAGGAGGTCTGGCAGAACCGATTCCTAGGGGTCGAGCTCTGGCAATGGCTCGGACTGATGGCCCTTCTACTGATCTTTTCCATTGCCTTCGTGTTGATACGGGCTGTTATTACTCCCATCATGGAGCGATTCCTAAAAAAACGACTGGGTGGTCTCTGGGCAGCTGAAGATGAACACAAAGGCCTGATACGGATGCTTGCCCTGATCGTTTCCACACGCACAGTTCTTTACTTACTTCCGAGTCTACATCTTTCACCACGTCTGGGTTCTGTGCTTATCAAGAGCTTGGAGATCCTGACTGTCTTTCTGGTCATTCTCCTACTGGTCAAACTGGTCGCTCTCGCATTCCGTTTCTTGGCCAAGGCTGCCACACGGACCGAGAACACGATGGACGACCAACTGCTGCCGGTCATCCAACCGATCATCACGGCCATCATATGGGTACTTGGGACCATACAGGTGCTCAGTATGCTGGAGGTGAATGTCACTGCACTGCTGGCCGGGGTATCCATAGGGGGCTTGGCCATAGCTCTGGCCGCACAGGATACAGTCAAGAACTTCTTTGGTTCTTTGATGATATTCCTCGACAAACCCTTCCAGATAGGAGATTGGATACACTTCGATGGGTTGGACGGAACCGTAGAGAAAGTGGGCGTACGCTCTACCCGCATACGCACTTTTGCCAATAGCCTGACCTATGTCCCCAATGCGAAATTGGCAGACAGTGTGGTCGATAATATGGGTCTGAGACAATACCGTAGATACAACACCAACATCTCTATCACCTACGACACCCATCCCGATACCATCGAGCGTTTTGTACAAGGGATACGAGAACTGGTGGAAGCGCACCCAACTACGCGTAAAGATTACTATGAGGTTCATCTGAACGGAATGGGAGCCTCGTCATTGAATATCCTGCTCTACGTTTTCTTCGAAGCCTCTAATTGGAGCGATGAATTAAAGGCCAAACATCAATTGATCTATGCTATCTTGGATCTTGCCCATCACATGGGCGTGCGATTCGCCTTCCCTACCCAGACCTTACATGTGGAGGAGTTTCCTGGAGCTGGTATCACTACACCCAGCCCCAAAGAGCCTGAAGAAATGGAAAATGCTATGGCCGATCGTCTAGCGAAGGCTCGAGAGTATTTCCAACGTACCGACACATCCAATAGCGATCACTTCAAACCTTTAGGTGGGGCCTGACCCCACTTTCAGAAGCCGAAAGGCCGTAGGAACTGTCTTGCTTAAGAATCAGAACATCAACGCAAAAGACAGCACATGAAGATCCTCCTGACCGGTGCCACCGGATATATCGGCCAAAGACTCTTACCCGTGCTCATCGAGCAGGGGCATCACGTAGTGTGCTGCACACGGGATCTGCATCGATTCCAAGCGCCTGAGTCCTTGCGCAGTCAAATCTCCGTCATCGAGGTGGATTTTCTGAAAGAAGAGACCTTGGACTCTATCCCTTCTGATATCGATGCAGCCTATTTCCTCATGCACTCCATGTCCAGTTCACAGGATTATCAAGAGATGGAGTTGCGCATGGCAAAGAATTTCAAGAAGAGTATTCAAGCTACGGACTGTGAACAGGTGATATATCTGAGCGGTATTGTGAACGATGATTCCCTCTCCCCTCATTTAGCATCACGCAAAGCGGTAGAAGATGAGCTATCTGCCGGTGATTTCCATCTGACCACTCTCCGTGCGGCTATCATCATTGGTAGCGGGAGTGCATCCTTCGAGATCATACGGGATCTGGTGGAGAAATTGCCCATCATGATCGCTCCGCGATGGCTGGAGACGCGTTGCCAACCGATCGGCATCCGGGATGTCATCTCCTTTTTGACACGGGTATTGGGTCACAGAGCGGCCTATGATGGTCACTTCGATATCGCAGGACCCGATGTGCTGACCTATAAAGAGATGCTTCTCGGATACGCCCAGGCCCGTGGACTGAAACGATATATCATCAGTGTACCGGTCATGACTCCGAGATTATCCAGTTACTGGCTCTACTTCGTCACCTCTACGAGCTATAAATTGGCCATGTCGCTGGTGGATAGCATGAAGGTGGAAGTCATTGCCAAGACCAATGATCTGGCAGAGGAGCTGGGCATAGAGCCCATGAGTTATGCAGATGCTCTGGAGCTGACATTGCAGAAGATCGAGCAGAATCAAGTCCTCTCCAGCTGGAAGGATTCACGCATCAGCGGACGCTTCAGATTAGAGCCTTCGGAGTTCTTGCAGGTACCGGATTACGGATGCCTGAAAGACCATCGATCGATGCAGATGCAGGATGTGAACAAGACCAAGGACAAACTCTGGCGCATAGGAGGGCGCACCGGATGGTACTATGCCGATGGACTCTGGCGAATACGCGGCTTTGTAGACAAACTGTTCGGAGGTGTTGGCT
>JABDLZ010000082.1 GCA_013001705.1 Flavobacteriales bacterium | reverse complement strand
CAGCTGGTAGATGGATGCACCATGGATCACCCGCAACAGATAGGTTCCCGGTATGAGGTGAGATATATCCACTGGGGCCGTTTCTGCCTTCGAATCCAATGAAGTATCCCAAACGACTCGCTGTCCTCGAGCATCGATCACTTCGAGGGTATAGCTTCCTTTCCCACCTGCAGGTATACGCAGAGTCAGTTCGGTTCCATTTACAGGATTGGGATAGATCTCAAGACTTTCAATATCCAATACTTTATACTGCAGATTACCAGCATTCTGCTCTGGAGAAGGGGTATAGACACCCGTATTCGGATTGAAATCGGGAGTATTGAAGATCTTGATCTCGGACCATGGGGACTCCTGGCCGTTGCCATCGTGACCACACTCGCAGCGCACCTGCCACTCGTAGCGGATATTCGGATCGGCCCTTTTGGTGTTATTGGCGCCATCCGCTCGGAATTTGATCGGCCATTTGAAGAACTCACGAGGTGAGCCATCGGGGTAGGTCTTCACCTTGTCATTGATGAAGGTGGTATCTGGGGCCACGTAGGCAGGGCCTATCGGGTTACCTGTGACCGGATCCAGATCGCGTTTCGGCCAGAATTTTATATCGCACATGGCAGCATCTTCATCGCTATACCGCACTTGGGGGCTTGCTTTGAACCACTTGACCTGTACCCTGTCCTGCACGCCATCCACGGGGTCGAAGGATTTGGTGAGATCCACTGGAGCGTTGGTAAAGGCCGAACAATCAGCTGAGCCATCGCAAGACGTGCTGAATATGGTCCATGGATCGACCTGGGTCCAATTCTGTTCAGCATAGGGGATATCATCTACTGATACACACAATAAGTTCGGGGAATTGAGCGACTGGAATGTCGAGAGGAATGTGTTATTCCCATTTCTCAGATCGACCGCGGTCAACGGTGTATTGCGCACATTCACGTAGCTCAAAGCGCCATTCTGAGTCAAATCCAATTCTATCACTTGGCTGAATTCCAGTCGGATGGAAGACAGATCGGAGAGACCCGTGAGATCGATGGATTCCAGAGGTGTGTAGGCCAGGGTAAGAGTGGTCAATTGGCTATTCGCACTAACATCCAAGGAGGTGAAGTCATTGGACAGTAGCGTCAAAGTATGGAGCTGCGTATTCGCACTCAGGTCTATAGAGGTCAATTGATTGGAACCTGCGTCCAGAAGTGTGAGCATGGGATTTGATGAAACATCCAGTGTGGTGATGTTATTGACATTGCAATAGAGCGTTTCGAGCAATGGATTGAAACTCACATCCAGCTCAGGTAGGTCATTGGAGGTAAGGTCCAAATAGGTCAACTGTCCATTATGTGAAATATCCAGATAGTCCAGATTGTTGAATCCGAGATCGAGATGTTCCAGAGCGGTATTATAAGTCAGGTCCAGTGTGTCGATGTTGTTGCTCCTTAGGTTGAGCATCCTCAAGGCCGTATTGGCCGCAAGAAATACCGATTGGCAATTATTGCCCGCAGCGATCAAGGTCTCCAAGCTATCCATCTGATAGACGAAGAGCTGATTGACCGCATTGTTGCTGCACCTGAGCGTACGCACATTATCGAATTCGATCAGATCATCCAAGTCGGTCAGACCTCGATTCGATACGTCCAGATAGGTAACAGCATCTGCATCGGTGGTCAGGATCTGTCCATCTACCAGCCCTTCTGTATCGATACCGAGATCGACCAAGGCCTGTTCGAAATCACTGTTGTAGATGGGGCTGTACTGGGCGCTCAGGCAGTATGCCGTCAATGGGATGGAAAGGAGCGCGAGAATAATGTTGATCCAGAAATCCTTGGTCATAGTGGTGGTTTTTTGGAGAGTAATCTCTCCGGGTCTATACGTCTAAATTGAGAATCAACAGCTGCACGGGCCTCATCCGAAAGGATGAAAAAAGCCCGTTCGCTGGTTGGGGACGAACGGGCTTGGTGCAATCCAATCTCTCATAATCGGATCATTGGACCATGAGTCGTTTTGTGGTGGTCAGTCCATTCATCGTGCATTGGACCAAATAGATCCCCGGATGCAGTCCCTGTGGCAGTTCGAGCCTATGAGTCCTTCCTTTTGATGGAGTGATCTGCCGATCCATCAATTGCTTTCCGGTCAGGTCATATAGACGGATCGAATAGTCATTCTCAAGAGGTGTATCCCATGTGATAGAGAGCGACTCACCGTTATTGGGATTGGGAGCGATCGACCAAGCTCCTTGGTCATGAGACAGTCCTTTGGTAGCCGCACCTTGGACCGATGGACTTCCATTGATACCTGTTACCGGGTCAAAATCCGGGGTGTTGAAGATCTTGATCTCAGACCAGGGGGATTCCTGGCCGTTGCCATCGTGACCGCACTCGCAGCGTACCTGCCATTCGTATCGGATATTGGGTTCTGCACGCTTGGCATTATTGGCTCCATCTGCTCGGTACTTGACCGGCCATTTGAAGATTTCACGGGGAGCTCCACCCGGATAGGTCTTGACCTTATCATTGATGAAGACGGTATCTGGGGCCACATAGGCCGGACCGATGGGATCTCCAGTGACCGGGTCCAAGTCACGTTTCGGCCAGAACTTGATATCGCACATGGCGGCATCTTCATCACTATAGCGCACCTGAGGCGAAGCTTTGAACCATTTGACCTGTACCCTGTCCTCTACCCCATCCACCGGGTCGAAGGACTTGGTCAGATCGACCGGGGCCGTATCGAAGACCGAGCAATCCACGAAATTGGAGCAGTCTTCGCTGAATGAAGTCCAATCATCGATCACGGTCCAGGTGGTATCGGAATACAGCGGGTCATCCACTTCGATACATATGAGGTCCTCATTAAGAATGGTGATCAAGAAATCGATATTCTGATTGTTCCCATTCTACACGTTCAACGAAGTCAGTTCATTATCGGAACAGTTGACCCGGAAGAGATCGGGAAGATGGCTGAGGTCGAGCGAAGTGATCTGATTACCTCCGCAAAAGAGATCGGTAATGGCCGGGTTGGCTGAAAGATCCAGTGAGGTCAGTAGGTTGTTGGAGACATTCATGTAATACAGGATCTGCGCAGAGTCCAGAGCAATGGTAGTCAGTGCATTGCCTGAAAGATCGATATTGATCAATTGGGTGTGCGTGCTGAGGTCGATACCGCTCAAGCTACAGTTGTATAGCTCCAAGAAACGTAAGTCCGGATTGTTGGACAGATCGATGGTTCCCAAGGGCAGGTTACTCGCTCTGAATCTCCAGAGTTCAGCAAGATTCGAGACATCCACAGTGGTGATGTCGGTAGAACTCAGCAGCAGATCACCCATGAGGGGATTGTTGCTCAGGTCTATCTCGGAAATGGGATTACCCGGTAGATATAATTTCTCCAGAAGGGTGTTCTGGCTGATATCCAAGCTATCGATAAGATTGGAAGTCACCACGAGATCCCTTAACTGGCTCATTCCAGATACGTCCAATGAAGTGATCTGATTGTACGGGCACCATAAGACAGTGAGAGCGGTGAAATCCTCAATTCCCGTCATCGACTCAATGTCATATCCGGTAGCATAGAGTTCCGTGGTTGCTTGTGCATCGGCCGTGAGTATCTGTCCATCATGTGTGCCTTCCGAGTCAATGCCCTCATCGATCAATGCTTGTTCGAAGAGGCTGTCAGGAATCAGGGTGTATTGGGCTGCAGCTAGGGAGGTCGCACATATCCAGAAGGAGAGTAGAATGGCTTTTTTCATGGTCTGGAGATTTGAATAGGCGGGGGTAGTCTTGTTCATGCTTCAAAGTTGAGCACCACCAGAGGCACCGTTCTCACCCGAAAGAATGAATTCAAAAAAAACCCAGACGTTTCCGTCTGGGTCTATTCATATCATTGGTCGATTGATTATCTGACCACCAATCTGGAATGATAGATGACATCGTTCTGAGATACAGATACTAAATATGTGCCTGAAGGAAGTCTTCCATCAGCTAGGTCGAGTTGGACCCTAGAG
>JABDLZ010000081.1 GCA_013001705.1 Flavobacteriales bacterium | reverse complement strand
CCACCTTCTCCCTCCAGTCGGCAATGGTATTGGCCTGCATCTTGGGATTGCGGAGGTAGTACATCCATCCATCGCCATGTGCGGCATTCCAGTCGATGCTCTGACGGCTGTGTCCGGTGAGGAGCATCGGGATTTTCTTGCCAATAGGTTTGGGCAGCACATCCACCGTGCCATCCAGATTTCCAAAATGAGTGGTCTCGAGCGTGGGGAAGTCTTCTCCAGCAGCTCTTACATATTGGAAAGCCTCTCGAAACCGTTCGCCCCGACTTTCGAAGTCGATGCCCATGGCCGGATATTCATCTGGTCGGTCGCCCGAGGCCACACCCAGTATGAGTCGACCATCAGAGAGCTGATCGACCGTTGCGGCCTGCTTGGCGATATGCACCGGATGATGCAATGGCAAGGCGATGCTGGCGACCCCCAAGGCGATCTCACTGGTCTGTCCAGCCATATAGGCGAGATAGGTCAGCGGGTCGTACATCTGCCCCACATCTCCAAAGGCAGGGACATTGAGCGGAATGTCCCGCAACCAGATCGCCTTGAATCCGAGCTTTTCTGCCAGCTGGACTTTCTGGAGGTGGTCCCCCATCGTAGGTAACTTGGCGACCGGATAATACTCGATTGGCACCACCAATCCAAGACTCATCTCATTGGGTCGGAAGACACTGTTGTAGCCTTTGTTTATGGATTGGAATCCATTCATGGAATTAAACTATAATATATATAGTGACAAAAGAAAGTATAGTTACTTACTTTTGCAATACCGGTCAAAAAGGATAGTACAAGATGGAACAGTCTGAGGTGAATGAGATGCTAGTGTATAATGGTCGCGAATATCCCTGTTGCGCAAGCTTGACCATGGGCGTGATCGGGGGTAAGTGGAAGACAGTCATACTGTACCACTTGATGGAAGGACCCAAGCGTTATAGTGAATTACGCAAGGACATGCCGACCGTTACCGAGCGGACCTTGAGTTTACAATTGAAACAGCTGGACGAGGATGGTATTGTCCATCGCAAGGTCTATCACAAGAAGCCCCCGATGAAGGTGGAGTATAGTCTCACTGAAAAAGGGAAAACCTTGATACCGGTCATCAAAGCCATTGCGGATTGGGGGGATTCGGTGGTTTGAGATTAGAAAGTCTAATTCGAACCAATCCATTCCTGATCAAAGGCGATTTCATTGGAAGCGGATACCAGATTTTCAGCAATCTTCATCTTCTTCGATCGAATTCTATCAAAACTGCTTTGGTCTACGCCCTTTACTCGCATTTGACGCGATCACATTGATTCGCTTCTTGCGCGTTCCAGCTTCTCTTCGAATCTGGATTAGGCGAATTCATATCTTCATCCCTAGCACAAAACCTCATACCATGAAATTCCTGAAATATCTTCTCTTCACTGTACTGGCCCTCGTACTCATATTCTTTCTCATCGGATTCGCAAAACCAGCGGTGAATTATGGTTCTAAAGTCACCATCGACCGTCCCGTGGAGCATGTATGGGCCGTATCTCAAGATGAGGATCTCTACAGCGAGTGGCTCGAAGGATTCCAGAGCATGGAGCGTCTCAGCGGCAATTACATGGAGCCGGGAAGTACCTACCGTATCATCGTCAATCCGGGAGATGGTCAGGAGGATTTCGAAATGATAGAGACGCTGGTCTCCATAGAGGAGAACGAGCATGTAGAAATGCACTTCGATAGCGAGATGATGGACTTCGAGCAGGTGATGACCTTCGAGGAGGAGAATGGGAAGACCACCGTAACCACCGATTCCAAAGTGATGGGCAAGGGCATCTTCATGCGGTCCATGTTCGCTACCATGGAGATGCTGGGTGGAGCCTTCACCCAACAGGAGCAGAAGAACATGGAGGCTCTCAAAGCCTTGGCAGAACGCAGTTGACCTTGTAAATAGAACAGTGGTGAGTTGGACAGTTTCTGAAGCGTATAAGAGAACAGGAATTACACATGAGCACGAGCGATACAGATAGACAGATCATCCACGATGAGCAGGCCAAGCGATTCATACTCCCTGTGAATGGTAAGCAGGCCTTCATCAATTATAGGGTCAAGGAGGGAGTACTTCATCTGACCTATGCAGAAACTCCTTACGAGCTACGCGGACAGGGGATAGGACATGAATTGGCGGAGAAGACCTTCCAATACCTACAGGATCACAACATGAAGGCTGTGCCCATCTGTGGATTCATACGCAGGGTCCAGAGGAGCAGCAATGCCTGGGATGATGTGTTCTCATGAGTATGAAATCGATATACCGAGCAGGATGAATTGGGCAGATGTGATACGCTATGCCACCAATGGCAACCTTACTCCTCCGCGCAGAGTGGAGAAGACAGAAGAAGAATGGAGGGAACAGCTCAGTGAAGAAGCTTTCCGCATCACCCGTCAGAAAGGGACAGAGCGGGCCTTCAGTTCGGAAGTGTGTAGCCGTTTAGAACCGGGTATCTATGCCTGTGTGTGCTGTGGGACGGAACTCTTTGATGCGAGTGAGAAATTCGATAGCGGTACCGGTTGGCCCTCATTCACCCGACCCATCGAGGACAATGTCATCGCACATCACAAGGATACCTCCTATGGGATGACCCGTGTAGAGACCACCTGCAACGTCTGCGATGCCCATCTCGGTCATGTATTCCCCGATGGACCTGCACCCACCGGACTGCGCTTCTGTATGAATGCAGTCGCTTTGAAGAAAGTAGAGGATCAGTAGCTCATGCGGTCGCGTATGCGTCCATCACGTCCGTGTATGACCACATCACTTCCGTAGTTCTTGGCGATACGCCTGGCCCGGGCAATGGCATCATCCTGATATTCATAGCTGGCCGTGATGCGGCTGTTGCCTTCTCCGCGCACTGCCCATCCATCTTCATGAGGTACTACGTGCTGATGACGCTGGGATTCCTTGCGCTTACCCAGATTACGGGTGAGGACCTTGATGATCTTCTCCAGGAGTTTCTGCCAGAACGATGCGTCACGGATATCGGCCATGGTCAAATATACTGGCCCGAACCATTTGGACCTCACTTCAATTCTCGAGCGAGATCATGCATATTCAGTCGGTCTATATTAAAGGTGAATCTGACCTGCTGCAAGTAAGTGTCGGTGGTGGCCTCCAGATAGTCCTGTAGCTCTTCAGATGCGAAAAGAGGGAAGTAGAATTCCAACAGATTCCGTATCACCTGTAGCTTGACCCCCGCCTCATAGAGGTAGGGTTCTTCATCCCTCAGTATTTCGGTGGATAATCCTCGCTCACCCAGAAGGGCGGCATTCACATAGAATTGAATAGGGATATTCTTTGCGATGGGTAGGGAAGAAGAGACATTTAAGGAGACTAGGTATTCCTCGCTATTGGCCAGTGGGTTGAATGTGACAAAACCTCCTTCATCACGGGTGAATTGATTTGAAACGAACAATTCGCTGGTCGGGTCCAGCGCGCGTCCCAGATAGAGACCATCATAGGTGTAGTCGTTGAGTCCTGCCGTGCCACCCGAATAGAAATTGAAGAGACTCGGAGTAGCACTGCTTCTATTCAGGAATGCTCCGGCAAAGAATCTGATGTCCAATGAATTCTTGTAGATATAGGTGTGCTTGTAACTGAGGTCTATCGAGGCTTTGGTATATCCATCGCTCATTTCGGCCATCAGCTCAATTTGATGTGGTGAGACAATCTCTCTGTTGGTCTGCCTGACATGCAGTCTGACATAGGAGCGCTCATCATCCATATGGGCCGACATATCGGTGGCATGTATATAATCGAGTTGGATCTCATTGTCCACGGGAAGGCTGTTGACCTTACGCTTGAACCTCACGATCACTCCGGGATTCAGTTTCTGATAGTAACTGCCTGGGCTCTCATCATATGAGAATTGCCTGGCCCGGATGAATGGACTGATGCGAGAAATGATGGAATTCTGGACCAAAAAATTATGGCGCAATTCTCCTAGACCGGCAAATTCATTCGACCCCAAGGAATACATGGGCATCAAGCTATACTCGAATCCATTCAAGGGCAGTATATCATTGTATAGATAGCCACCGAGCATCACTCCATTGTGATAGTTCCATCCAATGGCTGGTAGTAGATTCAGCGTAGTTCGATTTGGATCTTCTATGGCTCCAAACGGTTGAATCCTTAGTGACTCCATCGTTCTTGCCAAGCCATTCAGTCTTGCAGAATTATTATCAGGTTCCAGGTCGGGATAGGTATAGCCGAAAATGGATACACGATCAGCATCAATGTCTAGGTCGAGTATGACCCATTGCTTTCCTTCAAAACCTTGGACCCAGGTCGATTGTAAGGTACTGTCACCTCGGTGTTGATTGACCAAGACCGGGGATTGGAGCTGTCCTTTGTTCTTGATAAGGATCTTGTCCCGTCTGGCCTTTGAGATCTTGTATTCCAGTTTTTTATCGGTCCTCAGCAGGTCATCGAAAAACCACGAGAGATCTTCATCCACATGGTCTTCAAATAGCTTCTGCAGATCAGTTGGGGTGGGGTGTTTGAATTTCCACGTTTCGAAATATTGCTGCATGATGGAGTTAAATGTATCCTCACCCAGATAGACTTTCAGATAGTAGAAAGAGAGGCCGGTCTTAGAATAAGCAATGGCGCTGTAGTTGGTTCCTACAAGATCCTCGCTACACGAAGTGATGGGTAGATCCAGATTTCTCCTGGCCTGCACCCGATAGAGCATCTGATGAATGTATGGATAGGGATGTTCTTCTATCCCAAGGAACTCGGCCTGTGATTCTTTTTTGAGTTGAAAGGGATAGAGCTTGTTGTCCGGATACTTGGTGTTGAAGTATCGCATCTCGCTGAATGTATTGAGCCCTTCATCCATCCAGGGATGGTCCCTCTCATTGCTCCCCAGTATTCCATAGAACCAGTTATGACCCACTTCGTGCATGATCACGGTCTCCAAGGCCATGGGAGTGGAATTATTACCGATGATGGTGATATTCGGATACTCCATACCGCCTCTGCTCCCGGGTGCATGTACGGCCGAACAGTTCGTATATGGGTAGTCTCCATACCACAGCGAGTAATAATAGACGGCATCGTTCAAATACTCAATGGCATCCTGCCAGAGTTCAGCATTGTGATTGGGAAAATAGGCCCAGGTATGCACGGTCCTACCAGAATTGGGTAGTTGTACCTCACCCTTGAGTACATGGAATCTCTTATCAGCGAACCAAGCAAAATCATGAATGTTGGACTCCTTGTATACCAAAGTCTTGGTCGTAGTTGCACTCGTAGGAAAGGCCTTATCCGATGTATTGAAAGAAGGTATGGCCGCTGTGGTCTCGGCCAACTCGATCAGCTCATTCAACTGTTCTTGGCTCTGCAATTCACCCGTAGCTCCGACCACATAATTCTCAGGTACTGTGATGGATACTTCAAATGAACCATATTCAGAATAGAACTCACCGATATCTAAATAAGGGAATGCGTGCCATCCATCGCGGTCATAAACGGCCGGCTTCGGGTACCATTGGGTGATCTGATAGGCTTGTTCCAGATGTCCGAGTCTGGACATGGTTCCTTTGGGAAGCTTGATATAGAATGGAGTGCTAATCTGAATAGATGCCCCTGGTC
>JABDLZ010000080.1 GCA_013001705.1 Flavobacteriales bacterium | reverse complement strand
AGAAGAAGAGAAACAGATCCCTCTACCGGGGGCCAATATCCTATGGGCAGGTACGTCCACAGGCACAGCTACTGATAGTCAAGGGAGATTTGAATTGGAGCGTGTGTCGAACAGTGACCTTTTGGTGGTCAGCTTTACCGGTTATCTTACGGATACGGTGAAGTATGAAGGGCAGGACGATATGCAGATTGCATTGACCACCGGAGTGGCCCTGGATGCAGTGGATGTCGTCAGCCGAGAGAAGACCACTTCTCTCTCCCTACTGGACCCGCTCAATGTACAACGCATGGATGGCGAGGAACTACGAAAAGCCGCTTGCTGCAATCTCAGCGAGAGTTTTGAGACCAATGCCAGTGTAGATGCTTCATTCACCGATGCTATCACCGGAACACGTCAGATCAAAATGCTCGGTCTCAGTGGAAGATACAGTCAGATACTGAGGGACAACATCCCCAATGTCAGAGGCTTGAGTACAATCTACGGCCTAGGATACATCCCGGGCGATTGGATCGAAGACATCCATATATCCAAAGGAGCCGGAAGCGTAACCAGTGGCTTTGAAAGCATGACCGGAGAGATAAATGTAGCTCTGAAAGATGCCTATATGGAGGAGAAGGCCCATTTCAACCTCTATGGTAACCAGGGTGGTCGATTGGAGTTCAATGGTCTCGGTCGATGGAAAGTCTCCGATACATGGAGCACCATCGCCATGGGGCATGCCGAATTGAATCAGACAGTCACCGATAGGAATGACGATGGCTTCTACGATAATCCCCAAAAGCAGGATTTCGTTTTGAGGAACCAATGGAGATTCCAATCGGATGACCACTGGGAAGGTCAATATTCATTGGATTATCTGGAGCAGCATCAGCAATCCGGACAGATCAGTGCTATTGATGAGAACGGAGAGCTCTGGCGCATGCATTTGGATGCTGAGAGATTGGAAGCCACGGCCAAGACCGGATACGTATTCGATGATTTCTGGGGATCCTCCTTCGGTTCACAGTTCTCCTATCTGAAGTACGACATGGATCTGGAGGCCGGGCTTCAACAATTCATTGGGAGCCAAGAGACCTTCAGAGGGAATCTTTTGTATGCCACCAATCTCGGCTGTAAAAGCCGTGCGCTCACGGTAGGTACCACTCTTCTCCATGAACGCTATGAGCAGCATCTGGATACCATCGACATGGACCGCACCGAGACGGTGATCGGGGCCTATGCGGAGTTCACTTGGAATCCGAATGAACGGCTCTCCACCATCCTCGGAATGCGTGCTGATGAGCACAATCTCTTCGGCACCATGCTGAGTCCGCGATTCCATCTGAGATATAGTCTGAGCGAATCCCTATCGGCCAAGATGGCCGTGGGTAGAGGATACCGTACGGCCAATCCCGTGACCGATAATCTCGGCCTCCTAGCGAGTAACCGCGAATGGATCATCGAGTCACCGTTGGTGCAAGAATCCGCTTGGAATCTAGGCGTGAACCTTACCTACAAGTTCAAGATCGACTATCGGGAAGCAAGCCTAGCTGCGGATGCCTATTCCACACGCTTCGATGAGGCCTTGGTGGTCGACCAAGAAACACCTGGGCTCGTACAGATCTACGCACTCGATGGAGAGCGTTTTTCGAATTCTGCACAAGTAGAATTCAGCTGGGAGATGATGCGCAGGACGGACATCCGACTCGCCTATCGCTATACCGATGCCCAGACCGATTTCGAACAAGGTAGACTCCTCCAACCATTCACTCCTGAGCACAGAGGATTCTTCAACTTGGGATTTGAGACCAAAGAGACGGACAAAGGCGCTCAATGGAAGATGGATGGCACCCTGCAGTATATCGGAGAACAACGGCTCCCCAGATTGGAACCGGCAACTCAGAATCCCATAGAGCCTTACTACCATTCTCCCGATTTCCTGCAATTGCACGGCCAGATCACGCGTGTATTCAGAAAGGGACTCGAAGCATATCTCGGTGTGGAGAATCTAGGGGATTACAGACAAGGAAATCCCATTCAGAGCTCGGATGACCCCTTCAGCGACACCTTTGACGGCTCGCAGATCTGGGGACCGGTATTCGGTCGGATGACCTATCTCGGCCTGCGGTGGACGCTTTATTGATACAGATGTGAAATCTAGTTGCAGGGCCTATCCTATCGGATCATGGTGATGGTACCTCTACGCAATTCCTTGCCCGATGCACTGATGGGTTGAGCGGAGAGCACGTAGTGAAAGGTCTGCACGCTTGGATAATACTCTCCATCAGCCACTTCTCCCAACCAAGCCTGTTGGGGATCATCGGTCTCGAAGACCACATTGCCCCATCGGTCATAGATGGTCAAGCGGTATTTGTCCCTGACAAAACCATCCAAGACTGGGAGAAAGGTGTCGTTGATCCCATCTCCATTTGGAGAGAAGCTATTGGGTATGTAGGCCACGAATTCTGCTAACAGCCGAATCTGAAGCTGGGTCTCACTCATACAGCCAGCGCTGTCTGTGATCTGCAGCATGACATCATAGTATCCGGGTATGGGATTGTCGAATCGGTAGCTCAGCGTATCCCCTTCCATAGTGTAATAATTTGAAGGATGGCCGATGAACCACTCGACTTCAGCAGCTCCTTCGGTCAAGTTGTACAGATCGAAGACCGGATCGAATATGCTTGCCTGTAGAGGGTCTACCCGCATCTCAGCATCCAAGGGTGAGGTCACCCCTACCTGAATACTCGCAGTAGCCTCGCAATTGTTTCCACTGCTCACCACTACATTATATTCTCCTTCACAGACATCTAAGAACTCACCATCAGGAGAGCTATTGATACCGCCATCTATGCTGTAGGTCAGAGCTGTATTGGACCCAATGCTGATCGTACCCGTACAGCCAAACCCACAAGTCACGGGAGTACTCGTGAGTGAGGTGATCACGGGTGGGTCGGGCTGTCCGACAGTAATGTCGACTTGATCCGTACAGAAATCGGAATCCGTCACTGTAAGCGTATACATACCGGGCGCAAGTCCATTGAAGATCGGAGTGGCCTGACTGATGCCGCTCAGGTCATAGGTGATCGGAGCAGTAGCATTGAGCACCGTGCTTGCATCTACTTGACCATTATCGGCATCGCAATCTGCATCGATCACCTGAGGGATCGCCTCTATCGGTACACTGGAGAATTCGAAATCCAAGTCCTCCAGTTCTACTTCATTCCCGCAGGCATCGAATACATTACCTATATCGTTGATAATATTGAGTGTATAGGCCTCCAGACCATCTTCAGGAACAATATTCTCATCGAAGACCAAGGTGATTCCTACTATCAGTCCTTCATCAGATGTGCATTCCGATTCATAGGAGGAGGCGGTGAGAGCCGTTCCGGATTGATCGACCAGTTCCCAACTGACATTGTCCAATGAGGAACAGACCACATTCTCATTGAAGATGACATCTATGGTATTGTCACAGTGCATTTCTGCTGAGGCTATCTGAGGGCCTTGATCATCATAGATGCTCGCAGTCGTGTTAGTGAGGTCCAGGGTGTAGCCCGTGGGTGTGCCGCTCCAATCCATGACCACAAGAGCGTAGACTTCCCCTGCTGAGACAGGAAGGTCGGCATTGAAGGGCGGCCCATTGGTGTTGCCGGGACCGTTGCTGTTACCCGTACCTCCATTGGCCGAGCTGATGCCTGTCGGTCCATTGTTTCCGAATTCCCCATAGCTGTTGCAACTGACTTCCAGACTGGCATCCGTAGCGATATCTGCACAGCTGGCATCGGTGAGGTTGAATAGGGCCCAATCATAATCATCAGACTCTTCTACTGGTGTAAGGATGAAGCTGAAGAGACCATCTTCTTGGATAGTAAAGGTGTACCAGACCGAATTGGTCTCTTGGAAATTACACCCTAGGCCCAGGCCCAATTCACTCGGGTAATTCCCTTCTCCCGAATAGGCATTGTCCTGCACGTAGATGTCTTCACATATAGGGATAGCCCCCAGACAATCTTGGTCGGTCGGGGTCTGACCTACCATCTCTTGGTCTACTGCTGAAAGCGCTATCAGAGCAAGAAAGCAAGATGTAATGCGAAGACCCATGCCGATAAAACTAATGCATTGCTAGCGAATCGGCTCATCTCCCTTTTACCATTCTGGTCATGCTGAGAGAAGCGCTTGCACACTTATTCCGTGCAGAGATGCTCTACATTTGTGCTCATGTCTATCCAACGAAGGTGCCCCGATTGCAACACGTGGAATGCTGGAGGCAGTCACTGCCAAACCTGTGGAAAGATACTCGACCCCGAGCTTCTCAGAGAAGAAGCCGACTTGAGACGATCGCAAGAAAAAGCCCCAGCTGCAGGTCACTTACTCGACACCTTCTTTGATCGTATGAAGAACTCGGACTGGCTGATCATCAGAGGGCTATATTGGCTCGGATATTCTGTCTGGTTCGTCTTCTTCAGCATCATCTCCTTCTTCATGTTCCTCATTGCTTGGACTCCCGGATGACCCGATCAGGCAGGATCATACTCGGACTATTGACATTGATCTACAGCGTCCATTTACTGGTCCGGTTCTCTGAGCACTCGAGTCCAGAGTGGATCAACTCCTATCTAGGCGATCTGTTGTGCATGCCCATACTACTGAGTTTCACATTGCTCGTGTTACGTTATGTCACCCGATTGCCGCGCTTTGTTCTCGGCCCTATGCACATACTCGTCAGTGTGATATATGTCAGTCTGGTCTTCGAGTGGCTACTCCCCCACTGCTTTTATAGATACACATCGGATCCTATCGATGTCGGAATGTATGTCCTCGGAGCGCGCATTTACCTGCTCTTGCAGGAGAATCTTTTTCTTAGCTTAAGGCCCGATGGCAATTCCTTTACAAAGTCGACTACCTGAGGTCGGGACCACCATTTTTACAGTGATGAGTGCCTTGGCCAATGCCCATGAGGCCGTCAATCTATCGCAAGGTTTTCCGGATTTCGATTGCTCTTCCCGTTTAAAAGAACTGGTGACACACCATATGAAAGCGGGGCATAATCAATACGCACCCATGCCGGGTGTGCCTGCTCTTCGCGAACAATTGGTACGAAAATTCGAGCAGCAGCATGGTCACGCGTATGATTCTGAGAAAGAGGTCACCGTCACCGCAGGGGCGACTCAGGCCATTTTCACAGCAATACTCGCCCTGGTGCATCCCGGAGATGAGGTGATCATCATAGAGCCTGCCTATGACTGTTATGCCCCGGCCATCCATATGGCTGGTGGCAAGGTGATACGGGTCCCTTTGGATATCAGAGGCCGTGATATGGATACTTCGCTCATTGCAGCTGCATTGACTGAGCAGACCCGATTGATCATCATCAACAGCCCCCATAATCCGACAGGTGTCTGTTTCTCAGAATCTTCGATGCAGAGTCTTGAGCGCCTCTTGGCTGATACGGATGTGATGGTGCTGAGTGACGAGGTATATGAGCATATCGTCTTTGATGACAAGGTCCACTATGGACTTGCCAAATATCCAGGACTGAGAGAGCGGGGTGTGGTGGTATCTTCTTTTGGTAAGACCTATCACAATACAGGTTGGAAACTGGGTTATTGCTTTGCACCTGAGGATTTGATGACAGAATTCAGAAAGGTTCATCAATTCAATGTATTCAGTGTCAATAGGCCTATGCAGCACGCCTTTTCCGATCTATTGGCCGAAGAACGGTCCTATGACGACCTGAGTGCCTTCTACCAAGAGAAACGCGATTTCTTCTGCCGTGCAGTCGCTGGTTCGCGATTCGATTTCACAGCGTCCGAGGGCACCTATTTCCAGCTCTTGGACTATGGTAGTATCGCTCAAGAACCGGATGT
>JABDLZ010000079.1 GCA_013001705.1 Flavobacteriales bacterium | reverse complement strand
CTTCATGGATGATCCCTATTTCAAGCGCACGGTGATCTTATTGTGAGAACACAATGAAGAAGCGTATCTCGGCCGGGTCGACCACTTTGTTCTTGATCTTGTCTTTCAGGACATCGAAATGGCCGCCCATGTAAACTCCTTGAGCCACTTCAGAACTTCCTTCGAGTTGGTCTCCGAGTCGATGTAGATAGAATAGATTCTCATTCCGTACAGGCCCTCCGACACTGATCCGGTTATCCAATTCCGGAATGTCTGAGATGATGTCATGCACCTTCACATCTATATAGCGGTTGAGCACAAAACCGAAACTACCTTCTTCATTGTGTTCACACAATAAGATCACCGTGCGCTTGAAATAGGGATCATCCATGAAGGGCTCTGAAATGAGCAAGCTCCCTTTGCGCGGTTCTTCTTTATTTTCCGGTTGGAACTTCATCATGTTCAAACCTATGCAACCATCAGACCAAAATCAAGGTCTATAATGCAACAATACTTGAATACGCTTTGTGGAGAATTAGCTTCTTCAATTGATTACTTTGGCATTGTATGGAAGATCTACATCGACATATCTCACAGGATAGAAGGGATTTTGAGGATTCTCCGCTCAGGCGGCAAGACCTCAGTGAAGAGCCCATGCATCTCTTCGAGCTCTGGCTGAAAGAAGCCATAGAGCAAGAGGTCAATGAGCCCTACGCTTTCACTCTAGGGACCATCGGCCATGAGGGATACCCATCGTGTCGTATCCTGTATCTCCGGGGAATGGGGGAAGGCACACTTACATTCTTCACCAATTATAGAAGTAGGAAAGGTGTGGAGTTGGCCGTAGAAGATAAGGCCGTCATGCATTTCTTCTGGCCAGAGTTGCATCGGCAAGTGACGGTGCGAGGCAAGGTGGATAAAGTGAGCGATGAGATTTCAGACAGCTATTTTGCCAGTAGGCCGAGAAGTAGCCAGATAGGGGCGTGGGCCTCACAACAGAGTCAAACGCTGGAGAGCCGGGAAGAATTGGAGAAACACATCCAAGACCTGGAAGCCGAGTATGAAGGCCAAGATATCCCACGTCCCCTCCACTGGGGAGGCTATGCGCTGCAACCTGACGAGTGGGAATTCTGGAAGGGACGCACGAGCCGTCTGCATGACCGTTTCCGCTATTCCAAGTCCGGTCGGTCCTGGATCATCGAGCGTCTCTATCCCTGAATACCATAAAAAAACCCTTCCAATCCGGAAGGGTCTTTCTATTCTTTTTACTGAAGTAGGATCACTTACGCTTTCCTCCGTCCAGTTCGTCTTGAAGTTTTTTCAGCTCATCCCATTTGTCATCTGCGGCTAGGGCAGCTTGCTCCGGCCATGTATCGGTGACATGGTTACCTCTTACATCGGCAATGACTTCTGAGAGTTTTTCCGGCTTCTCGCCTGCCAATGCGGCAAATGAATCGATTCCCGCTGCAGTGAGCGTCTCAGCGATCTTTGGCCCGATACCTTCGATCTTGGTCAGGTTGTCAGCGCCTGATTTCTTAGTACTGGTAGCCTTCTTGGCAGGTGCAGCAGCTTTCTTGGCAGGTGCAGCGGCTTTCTTGGTCGCAGTGGCTTTTTTAGCCGTTGACTCCTTCTTAGGGGCTGCTTTTTTCTTGGCCTTCTTGGCAGGTGCAGCTTCTACTTCCTCCAGCACAGCTGTGCTTCCAGATACTGGTGCGGTGTATCTACCTCTTCCTTTGGGTGTGCGTGGTCTGAGCACTCCATATGTGCCTCTGACTCTTTTACCTTTTTTCGAACGCTGATCTCCTTTTCCCATGGTTTGAAATAATGTAAAGCTTTGTTAATTAAAGGGCTGCAAATATATGAATTCACTCAACCTTGTCTAGTTGTGAATTCCTCCTCCAAAGAAGCGCTGTTGCGTATGCTCTTACGCATCCAATCCAGTAGAATAGGCCCTTGCATTTCTTGATCCAGTCTCCAATCCAGATCGGAGACGCGTAGACGTTCGGTCAATCGATGTAGGATGAGTGCAGCTGATACGCTGATATTGAAGCTCTCTGTAAATCCATACATGGGTATGCGCAAGTGATGATCGGCTGCTTGCATGGTGCGTTCTGTCAGGCCTCGTCCTTCAGTGCCGAGTAGGATAGCGAGCGGTCTGTCGATAGGTAGGTCTTCTGGGGTATGACCCGAAACGTGCGGTGAAGTGGCTACCAAGTCATAGCCTTTGGCCTTCAAGTGTTCCAGACATTGGGCCGTATTGTCAGCCTCTGGCTGGTTATACCGATGGAGATGCAACCATTTGGAAGAACCTAGGCTCACCTCTGGATTGACACTGTAGGTGTTGCGTTCTTCAATGATGTGCACATCCTGCACACCGAAACAATCACAGGATCGGAGCACAGCACTCGCATTATGGGGCTGGTAGATATCTTCCAGCACCACAGTGATATAGCGTGTACGTTGTTTCACCACCGCCTCGAAGAGTTGGAATCGCTCTTCGGTCATGTACTGCTTGAGGAATGTTATGAGTTCTTCTGTATGGGCCATCCTGTAGAACAAAAAAGCCGCTTCCTAGTGAGAAGCGGCCCTGTGTAAATCCTTACTTAGGAGATCACACTTTCTTTGCGAGGTCAGAACCTGGCTTGAACTTCACTACGTTCTTCGCCTTGATGGTGATCTCTTTACCAGTCTGAGGATTTCTACCCTTACGAGCAGCTCTCCTAGTCACTGAGAAAGAACCGAATCCGATCAGAGAAAGTCTGTCACCTTTTTTAAGACACTTGGTAGTGTTCGTTACGAATGAATCGAGAGCTCTTTTGGCTTCTGCTTTCGAGATTCCGGCATCAGATGCCATAGCCTCGATCATTTCTGCTTTGTTCATGAGATATAGATTTAAGGATTAAAAAAAATCGTTGTTTTCGTGTTTACGAGCGGCAATATATACACGCAAAGCCGCGTCAGCCAAGGGATTCAGCCATTTTTAGGCCATTTTGTGGATAAATCCGGCCATTTGTTGATAAACCTGGCCAAATCCCGCGTCAATCAAGGCTTTCAGAGCATTTTTACGGGGTCAGAACATCGATTTCGAGCCTATTCGAACCGGGCCTCATGAGGAAAATCGAATCCATTGAGCACATCTTTTATGCCCATCCTTCGTTTTCCGGCCATCTGAATCTGTTCTATTTCCAACTCATTGGTACCCGTGCCGACCCGTAGATAGGTCTTATTGTCGGTGGTGATGTGTCCAGGGGCAAGTTCTCCTGCTGTATCACAGATACGTGTCCGGAATATCTTGCAGTTCATGGATTCTTCTTCTCCTAGCACCAACTCGGTATACGCTGAAGGGTATGGACTCAGACCCCGGATGAGATTATAAACATCCCTTGCGCTCTGACTCCAATCAATGCGTCTGTTCTCGGAATTCAGCTTCGGAGCTTTTTTCCAATCTCCTTCTACCGTATCCTGGGCTTTGGATACCGCCTTGCCCGCTGCGATATCATTCACGGTCCGTACCAGCAATTCCGAGCCGTGGTACATGAGTCTATCATGGAGGTCACCGGCATCATCTTCATCCCCTATAGGTACCTCTACCTGATCGATGATCTCGCCTTTGTCTATTTCGGCATTGATGAAGAAAGTCGTGGCTCCGGTGATGCGTTCACCATGAATGATGGCCCAGTTGATCGGGGCTGCACCACGGTATTGAGGCAGGAGGGAGGCATGCAGGTTGATCGTACCGAGCGGAGGCATGGACCATACTGCCTCAGGCAACATCCTGAAGGCCACTACTACGAATAGGTCAGCACGAAGTTCTTCCAACTGCTCCAAGAACTCAGGGGACTTCAATTTCATGGGCTGGAGAATGGGAATCCCTACCGATTCAGCGAATTTCTTCACTTCTGAAGGTCGGGTCTTCTGCCCGCGTCCTGCCGGCCTATCGGGTGCAGTGACCGTACCTACCACCTGGTGATGGGATGTATGCAATTTCTTGAGACTCTCCACCGCGAAGCCCGGAGTCCCCATGAATACGATGCGGATAGAACTGCTCATGGTTCCAATCGCTCAGCAGGCAATCCCAATTCCTCAAGACTACTGGCCGATGCCAGATCGGTGATGTTGACCTGTGCAGGACCTAGAGCATGTACAGTGGCAACTTTAGCCCCGGTATGCAAGGTGGTCCACTCTTCCCAGCTGGCGCGCATACCTGGTACAGGTAGGATGGATGTCCACATCCGATAGGCGTAAGGAAATCCATCTTCTGCCACATACCATAGATAACTGTCACCTGGAGTCACTCCACCGGAACTGTATTTCACCAGAAGTCCTGGGCCTTCTTCCGTTTCCACATACTCTCTATGTGTACCGGGGTCCTTGACCTTGAAGGGTGCAATCAACCAGAAGCTGTCGTTGCAGAATCTGGCCCAAGCTGAAGTCAGTGCTTCTTCGGCATCTTCACCTTCGAGTTGTTGTCCTGCATCAAAGGCCACGCCTGAGCGATCGGCCGTATTAAGGATCACCCGTTGGTGTCCGGATACTACTTCCACTTTGCCTAGTGTGCGATCCCAGAGATAGCTGTTGCTGCCGGCAAAGGTCCATTGCACATAGCGGGTCTGATCCCAGGCATCTACATTGCAGGCATCCAAGATCCGTTGGGCCAACTGCTCTGCTGCAGGTCCTTCTTGCCCCGTGGGCATGTCCATGCCTTG
>JABDLZ010000078.1 GCA_013001705.1 Flavobacteriales bacterium | reverse complement strand
CGATCGTTGATAATTCGGATTCCCTCTGGCATAGTATATGCCTCCCCACTATAGCTTAGTCTGTTGATCTGAAATTGGATAGACCGGAATCTGCATGAAACATCACCTGGCCATCATTACTGTCATTTTACTGGCTCCACTACTCGCTAGTGCCCAGCAACCGGCCACTTTGCACCACCCTGAGGCGCTCTATGCCCATGCCATGGAGCTGTATGACAAGGAGAAATTCACCGCTGCTCAGCGTGAATTCGAAGAGGTGCAGGCCCATGTCGATGATCCCTATCGCGAGATTGCGGTCAATGCTGAGTACTATGCCGCTCGCTGTGCCATGCATCTTTTCCACAAGGACACCCGTGAGCGCCTCGTCCAGTTCGTGCACGATCATCCCGAGTCCATGCACATCCGCACGGCCTATTTCGAGCTGGCCAATTACTATTACTCCCGTAAGCAATACAGAAATGCGCTGGAATGGTATGACAAGGTAGAGGCGGCTAAACTGACTGTGGAGGAGACCAATGATTATCATTTCAAACGAGGCTATTCCCAGTTCAAGCGCAAGGAGTATTCGGCCGCCAAACAGTCCTTCTCCCATCTCATCGATGAGCCTAATCGCTATTATGCACCTGCCAATTACTATTACGCTCATCTGGCCTATATGGATGGGAATTATGAGGCTGCTCTCAAAGGGTTCAGGCTCTTGGAAAGCGATGAGAACTTCGCAACAGTAGCGCCTTATTATATCACGCAGATCCTCTTCCTCCAAGAGAAATATGACGAGGTGGTGAGCTACGGTCCATCACGCATCGACTCGGCCCGTGTAAAGAAGGAACATGAGGTAGCACGTATCATCGGGGAGTCTTTCTACAACCTGCAGCAGTATGAAGAGGCCGTTCCCTATCTCCAGCAATTCCGAGATAGCCAAGCGCCCAAGCAGCGCCAGGATCATTACCAATTGGGCTTCGCACTGTACAAGACCGGGGCTTATGAAGAGGCACTGGATGCATTCAATCTGGTGACCAATGCC
This sequence comes from Flavobacteriales bacterium, assembly GCA_013001705.1. NCBI lineage: Bacteria > Pseudomonadati > Bacteroidota > Flavobacteriia > Flavobacteriales > Flavobacteriales bacterium. The sequence continues at coordinate 4,231 of JABDLZ010000078.1, read as the reverse complement.
GATGATGAACTCAGTCAGGTGGCTACCTACCACATGGGTGAATCCTACCTTAAGCTGGATAACAAGAAGTACGCGCGCAATGCCTTCAAAGAATCGAGCAAGTACGATTATGACCGTCCACTCCAAGAGGATGCCCTTTTCAACTACGCCAAACTGGCCTATGAACTCTCAGTCAATCCATTCCATGAGGCCATACGCGCCTTCGAGCAATATCTTGAGGACTATCCTACATCAGAACGAAGGGACGATGCCTATGCATTCTTACTCGAAGTCTACCTGACCACACGCGACTATCAAGCCGCACTGGATGCGCTGGACAAGATCGAGGAGAAGGACATCAAAGCCAAAACGGCCTATCAGCTGAGTGCCTACAACCGGGGTGTGGAGCTCTTCCTCAATCGGAAATTCATCGAAGCACGTAGCTATTTCATGAAGGTCGATACCTACAACATCGACCCCACCCTTACTGCACTGGCCGAGTACTGGATGGCTGAGATCCTCTATCGTGAGAAACAGTACGATCAGGCTATTCTCGCCTACCGGGAATTCCAGAACGATCCAGGGAGTTTCGATACGGAGTATTTCAAAGAGGCCTATTACTCAACGGCCTATGCCTATTTCATGCAGAAGGAGTACCGGAACGCACAGACCGCCTTCAATCTATACCTCAACTCCAAACCCGGTGCAGATGATAAGAAGATGAACGATACCTATCTGCGTCTAGGAGATTGTGCCTTTGTGGCCAAGGAGTATAACACGGCCATATCATATTACGATCAGGCCATCGCCCTGGATAAGTTCGACACGGATTATGCCCTTTTCCAAAAAGCGCGCAGTCAAGGCTTCAAAGGGGATGATGTGAGCAAGACCAATACCCTGGAAGAGATCATCCGCAGGTATACCAAATCCTCCTATCTCGTGCCGGCCAAGTATCAGCTTGCCGAGACCTTCTTCAAGATGGACAAGAATGATCAGGCATTCGTCATGTTCGAGGATATCATCGACAACCACTCGGGGTCTCCCTATGTCAAGAAATCCCTTCTTACCATGGGGCTTATCCATTTCCGCAGAGGAGCCTATGAAGATGCGATCGCCTCCTTCAAACAGGTGGTAGAGGATTACCCCCAGGATGAGGATAGCCAAGAGGCACAGGCCCGTATCCAAGATGTCTACGTGGAGCTCGGGCGTATGGATGAGTTCAACGAATGGTATGAGCAGCACGTACCTACTGGATCGGTTGCTGCGCAGGATTCGGTCAATTATCGTGCGGCAGAGAACAAGTACAGCGCAGGAGATTGCGAAGGGGCCATCACGGCATTCACGAGCTACATCCAGAAATTCCAACCGGGGATATTCGGTATCAATGCCAGTTATTATTTAGGAGAATGTCTCTTTCAGCGAGGTGATACGGAGATCGCTCTCAACAACTATCTCTACGTCATCGGGCAGCCTACCAATCAATTTTCCGAACCGGCCCTTTTCTCAGCCGCTACCATCACCTATGAAGCGGGTCGTTATGACGAGGCACTGGAGCACTATCAGGCTTTGGAGCGGGTCGCCACCTTCGATAACAATATCCTAGAAGCACGCATCGGGCAGATGCGCTGCCACTTCCAGTTGGGACAGTATGATCAGGCACTCACTTACTGCGATGCCGTTCTGGCAGACGATAACTCTCCCGAGTACATCCTGAAAGAGGCCCATTTTATCAAGGCCAAAGTCCTCCTTTCGCAGAACGATGTACCCGGAGCGCTATTGGCATTCCGCAAGGTAGATCAGATGAGCACCGGTAAGATGGGAGCTGAATCCAAATTCAATATCGCCCGCATCATCTACAACCGACAGGAGTACACCGAGTCGGAAGAAGAGATCTTCGAACTCATCCAGCAGTATCCGTCTCAAGAATTCTGGAAGATAAAGGCCTTTCTCCTGCTTGCAGATGTGTATACCGGTATGGAGGATTATTTCCAAGCCAAGGCCACCCTACAGAGTATCATCGACAATGTGCAGGATGAGGGCATACGAGCTGAGGCCATTGCCAAGTATGAGGCCATTGTGGCCATAGAGCAAGGAGCCTCTGAAGGGGTGGAAGAAGACATGGAGATAGAAGTAGGTGGTGAAGGAGGAGAGACCCCAGGACAATCCGAACAAGACCTATTCGATGGAGAAGAATAAGCACATGAAACGAATCGTATGCATACTAGGGTTAGGAGGCTGTGTGCTGGGCATGCAGGCCCAGTATGACCAGGAGATCATCTCTATCGGGGATAGGACCCTGACCGTAGATGCGGCCTTCAAGATATCCGACCTGCCTCACACCCTGGATTCGGTATATCAGACCAGCGAGCTGGAGTATCAGCTTATGCCGCGACAGGTGGAGGTGACCTATGAACCCAAGGAGATCAAAGCGGCCAAACTCAAGGTCATCGAGCCGCTCACCAAACTCTACAGGGGATATGCCAAAGCAGGAGTGGGGCTATACACCACACCTTTGCTCGAAGTACATTACAACAGCATCCGCAATCGGGATTGGGCCTACGGAATAGACCTTAGGCACTTCTCTTCCCAAGGCGGATTGAAAGATGTTGCAGACAATGCCTACGGGGAGAACCACTTCGGTGCTTGGGCCAAGAAGTATGTCAACAAGCACACGCTGGAAGGGGGGCTGAGTTATGATCTGGACCGTATCCATTATTACGGATTCGACCCCGGTGATGTGGAGATAGGGCGTGGAGCGTATCGTCAGGACTACCGGACCTTCAAAGGCTACTTCGAGGTGGAGAGCCACTATCGGGATAGTGCCAAGGTGCAGCACAGAGGCTATGTGGATGTACGAAATACCAAGGCCGATATCGATGTGAATGAGAGCAACTATGTCCTAGGAGGAGAGGCCGCTAAGACCATCGATGATTATCGATTCGGTATCAAGGGTATTCTGGATATCAACTCCTTTGATCAAGGAAGTATACAGGCATTCTACATCGCAGCATCCCAGGATTCTGCCGCTATCGATCTGGAGGATTTTCGCAATACCATATTCCGTCTGGAGCCGAGCATCCATGCGCGTAAGGGCGACCTCACGGTCAACATCGGATTGGGAATCGCAGTCGATGGAGGAGGAGAGAAGACCATTTGGCATCTCTATCCACAAGCCTATTTGAGCTACAGTCTCTTTGATGACCTTTTCACTCCTTATGCGGGTTTGACAGGTGGACTCCAGCGTAACAGTTTTTACTCGCTCAGTCAGGAGAACCCCTTCATCCACAATGCCAATGTGCTGATGAATACCAGCAAGGATCTAGAGCTCTATGCAGGTATCCGAGGGACCATATTCGACAATCTGGGATTCAACGCCCGTGTGAGTGTCGAGAACTATGATGATTTCGCTTTCTATGTGAATGACACGCTATTCTCTGCTGAGAACAAGTTTGCTGTGCTCTATGATGATCTGCGGGTGGTGCGCGTAGCTGGAGAATTGACCTATATACATGATGAGCGCCTCACGCTCGCTGGTCGCTTGGAATTCGCAAGCAACACAGCTGATGATTTCGAAGAGGCTTTCAACCTTCCCGGGGTGCAATTCACTCTGGACGGTCGCTATGATCTGGATGACCGCTTTGTGGTCAAAGCACAAGTCTTTGCTGTAGGCAAGCGATTCGGAGGAACCATGATGCCTGGTGAGAACGATGAGGTGGAACTCGGTAGGTTCTATCCAGTGGAGCTTCGCAGTTATGTGGACGGAAGCCTTGGGCTGGAGTACCGGTATACCAAACGCATATCGGCCTGGCTGGACTTCAATAACCTGACCGGAGGCCGTTATCCGAGATGGCATGCCTATCCCGTACAATCCGTGCTGGTGATGGGTGGATTGAGCTATTCCTTCTAAGGGAGTCAAAATCTAAATGAGAATCAACATGCTAAATGAAGGCCGGCATTCCGCTATGCTGCATTCAGAATGACTTTTATGTTCTATGATTTGGCCATGAACAAAGACGGCCGAGAAATTGATTTGCATTCACATTTCGATTTTCATTTTGATTCAAAATGCACCGCCTTCGCCATCACCAGAATCTCATCTAAGGTCTTTATCGTAAAATCATCCTCCGGGTCGAAATGTAGGACCGCTATCTGCTTACGCTCGCCCATGACCAGAGCCGGATGGTCGATACGTTTGCCTTGTGTGAAGGCCAGATAAGGCAGTTCGTTCTTTTTGATGTGGAAGTAACAGAAG
>JABDLZ010000077.1 GCA_013001705.1 Flavobacteriales bacterium | reverse complement strand
CCATCGAGCTTGTCGAAGATGGCTTCCAGATCACCATAGAACACTCCTTGCTGGTGAGGGTTCTCTCCGAAACGAAGCGCATTTCCTTCTCCCAATGTGATCGAGGAGTCTTGCCCTGAGAAATACGCATGAATAGCCAGATCATACTGGGAACTCACTTGGAATGCCTCTTGGGCGAAGTTCTTACGATCCGATTCTGAGATCGTCCCGTTACCCTTCTCGATAAGCTCCAGCAGTCTAGCGTATTGTCCACGCTGCGAGACGATCAGCACGTCCCTGTAATTCTTGGCTGCAGCTCTGATCAAGGAGATACCACCGATGTCGATCTTTTCGATGATGTCATCGTGCGATGCGCCATCGGCTACCGTCTGCTCGAAAGGATACAGATCCACGATGACCAGGTCCATCTCAGGGATACTCAGCTCCTCTACTTGTGCCACATCGGTATCCTCATGCCTACGAGCGAGGATTCCACCAAATACTTTGGGGTGCAAAGTCTTGACCCTTCCCCCAAGTATGGAGGGATACCCGGTGAGATCCTCTACCCTATGGACAGGAATGCCCTGCTCTTCTATAAAACGCTGCGTGCCACCTGTAGAGAACAACTCCACTCCAAGTGCGTTGAGTGAGCTGACGATAGGAGCCAATCCATCCTTATGGAATACGGATATCAGCGCATTCTTGATCTTGATATCGGACATGGTGAAATGGGGTTTTCAAATGGAGTACAAAGAAACGCCAAGGAACGAAGTTCTTGCCCCTTTGAATGGGATTCTTAGGCCACAGTTGATAAAGCACTTATGATCGTGGATAGCCATTGACATGGATCACAGACCGATGCTATTTCTCAGCTGTGTCTCACAGGGGATATTCGCATATTCGTTGAGATGTTATCGTTCACCGAGATCAAGGAGAGTCTGAATTTCAGCACGCAATCGCTGCTGGTCAACAAGCTTCGCACCTTCTTGTCCCTATTGGGTGTCACCATAGGGATATTCGCCATCATGAGCACATTCTCTGCCGTAGACTCCTTAGAGGATACTGTGAAAGGCATGTTCTCCTCCATGGGTGACAATCTCATATTCGTCCATAAGATGCCTTGGGCACCGGAAGAAGGGGATGAGGAGTATGCATGGTGGGAATACATCAAACGGCCCGAGCCTAGTATAGATGATCTGGACATGCTCATGTCCCGATTGACCAAGGCAGAGAATGGGGCATTCCGATGTGATGTGATGCGCGAACTCAGATACTATAACAATGTGATCGATGCAGCACCTGTGCTCATCTGCTCCAAAGGGATGGAACAGGTCTATCCATTCGAGATCGAGGAAGGCCGATTCTTCACCTCGTCAGAGGAGAATATGGGAAAGGCGGTATGTTTGGTAGGAGCCAAGATAGTGGATGACCTCTTTGGCGGTTCGGATCCGATAGGCCGTACGATCAAGGTGGGCGGACGCAAGGCTGTAGTGATCGGTCATCTGGTGCGAGAAGGGGAAAGTTTCCTAGGTGGCTCGATCGATGAAGTGGTCATGGTCCCCACAGGATTCGGAAGGAACATCGCTGACCTCACACGAACAGAGAATATGCTTCTCATCACCTCCAAACCCGGGGTCAGCAACATTGCTCTGATGGACGAGATCGAGGGGAAACTGCGGGCCATCCGCAAGCTTCCACCGCGGAGAAAGAACGACTTCTCTATCGATGAGTTGAGTGTGATCACCAATTTCTTCGATGGGATATTCGGTTTCTTCAAGATGGTAGCCTTGGTGATCGGAGTGTTCTCCATTCTGGTAGGTGGTTTTGGCATTGCCAACATCATGTTCGTTTCGGTCAAGGAACGCACTAATATCATCGGGATCCAAAAGGCTCTAGGTGCCAAACAGGCTTTCATCCTCTTGCAATTCCTTGTGGAATCTGTCATTCTGTGTCTGATAGGTGGCATGGTGGCCATCCTGCTTATCCTACTGGTATTCTGGGGATTGAATAGCGCCTTGGGCTCGGAGTTCTATCTAAGCTGGATGAATCTGGTGCTCTGTGTGAGCATTGCGGTGATCATCGGAGTGATCGCTGGATTTGTTCCTGCATGGCAGGCCAGTCGCATGGATCCCGTAGTGGCGATCAGGGCCAGTTGATCTCAGAATACGAGCGAAAGCCCCACCTGCGGCACGATCATGTGCATATTGGACTCTTGGATATTGTAATCAATACCGCCTTGTGAGTCCACTGTCAGGCTGTCCAGATCGACCAATCTCACCTCACCGCCTCTGAGTACCTGTACTTTGCCATCCAGATAGAGGTGCTTGCTGATACCGAGCATCAGACCTCCACCATAGCCGTAACTGTTCACTCCCTCGTTGTGCTTGGGCCGGGTCTCTGTGACATAGGTGCCATCTGCTGACTCGTAGCTGAGTTCGGACTCTGTCTGATACACTGTGACCCCGAAGAAGGCTTCCAGATAGGGCCGGATACCTCCCCTGAACGGAGCAAGCCTGATCATAGCATGATATTTCCTGATCTCAGAGCTGAAGTCCATCTCTCCATTGTAGACCTGTTCGGCCTCATCTCTCAATTCGACCAAAGTCTTCTCACTGCCCATACTGTTCCAACCATACTCTCCTCCGAATCGCAGGAGTTTGGTCTTACCTACTGGCAGAGTGACACAGGCATTGAGCCCCGAAGGGTATCCGTTGAATACTTCTGAGAATTCATTCTGAGGGAGACCCATCTGCACCTGTCCGGTCAGTTGTAGTCCATTGGCACGGTCTATCTGCGCTGTGAGTGAGAGCGCGAGAGTTAAGAGTCCTATGCAAAAGATAGTTCGGATCATCCCTTCAATGGTCACAAGGCCTATGCCAAAAAGCGATAACGACCTCGTATTCAATTTGCTAAAGTCCTAACAAAGCTCGTGCTTTTTGAGCATAGAAGCCCTCTTTATCAACAATTCCCTGAAGGATAGATTGTGCAGATGCATCCTTATCCTGTTGCTTCAAAGCGAGGGCGAGATACCATTCTCCTTCTTGATCGAAGACCTTACGTGGGTGGGTCATGGCCCTTCTGAAATACTTGGTGGCCCGGTCCCATCGCCCCAGATTATAATAGCACAGCCCCCCGTAGAAGGCCACGTTGAGGTCATTGGGATGTTTGCTCTCCACCCGTTTCAAAAGCACAAGGGCGCGCTTGTAATCCCTTGACGAGAACAATTGCATGATCTCCGCCATCATTTGCTCATAATCGACTGTATGGATCTCTGCTATCTGTCTCAATTCATTGTCCTGCGCTTCATAGACCGCCTCTGTACCACTCAGCACATCACTTTTCAAGAAGTACTCTGTTCCATAATCACCGCGATAATCGGCCAGTTTGAAGTCGGAGAGGTAGAAGATATCCGGTCGAGGAATCTGGATGGATGAGTCCGTTTCCCGGTGGCTGCTATCCACACCTTTGGGCCGGATGGGATCTGGAGCTTCCCTTCTGAGAATCCGCTCTTCCTCAAATCGCTGAAGTTCTTGTTGGTCGACTTTGGTCTGGGATGGGATGATCTCCTGGGTCTGATCGATCGTTCGGGATAGTTGTATCTCCATGATAGTGAGTGAGTCCTCGTACATGGCCACCTGTCTCCTACCCTCTTCTAAATTCTCTTCCAACTGTGTGGCCATCTCATCCAGGCCATCCTGCTGGTATGTGGAGACCGAGAAATACAGTAATCCTGCAATCACAACACCGACCATCAAGGGGCCAGTGACCCCAAATCCCTGACCTGTAGTCCCGAGGGAATCTCCACCTCGTTGATCCCATTTGCTTTGCAGGTCGGCCATGGAGAGCTGTCCACTGGCCAATACATATCCTTCAAAGGCTTCTGACAGGAAGGGGTCATCGAGCATATCCTGTTCGAATCGCTGTGCATCCAACTCATTCATACGACCTTGGCGATAGGCCTTGAAGTGCTCTTCTGTCCATATGCCGCTGTGATTATCCATGATCGAATTCTTCGTGTTGTTCCAAGATGATTTTCAGATTGCGCTTACCATTCTGTATGTGGCTCTTGACCTTACCCAAAGACATATCCTGTTCCTTAGCGATCAGCTTGTAGGATTTCCCTTTCAGGTAGAATTCGGCTACGCAGTTTCTCTGATCCGTATTCAGATGTTGCAGCGCTTCTTCGAGCATATCCAATTTTTGATCGATCCATTGCTTGATCTGCAATGAGTGTAGACCTGTGTCCTCCACATCGCGGTCCAGTTCCTGCCACCTATGGCTTTTCTGCTTTCTCAGCAGCATGAGGCAATGATTGCGTGAGGTGGTGTAGATCCAGGATCTGAAATTCTCGACCTCGTGCTGCAGAAGTTTCTGATGGAGCTGCTCGAATATGTCGCAAACCGCATCTTCCGCTGATTCTTTATCCTGTAGATACTTATAGCATAGCCC
>JABDLZ010000076.1 GCA_013001705.1 Flavobacteriales bacterium | reverse complement strand
GGAAATACAGTCCGCGCTCCTGCACCCATCCTTCGAAATCGGCCTGGGAGATTTTGTTAGGCCTGTTCAACACCGGATGATCGGGAGCAAGAAAAGTCACCTCGGAGTCTTCTTCTGTGACCCGGTCCCTCGATAAGGTGATGGGATACGGTGCGAATAGCTCCGTCTTCATCCGATGACGGGTATTGTACTGTATGACCAGGGTACCTCCGGCTTCTGCATAGGCCAGAAGTTCGGGCATATAGAAATCGATACGCTCATCTACATTCATCAGGCGGATACCTGTGATGACAGCGTCATAGTCCTTCAGATTCTCGGCATTCAGATCCGCCTCGCTCAGCTCATCGACCTGATAGCCCAGGTTCCTGAGACCATCTGCCACCACATCACCCGCCCCTGGTATATATGCGATGCGTTCACCTTTCTTCTGAATATCGAATGTGATCAACGGAAGAACGGAATTTGGCATGTAGACCTGTGCGGGTATGTGGTCATAAGCGATATCGCTGAGAGAACGGTCATGCATGTCTTCCTTAGTTCGGAAGAAGGCCTTGAACTCACCGCTCTTTGCCCCGGCACCTGGTGTGATGGTGACGGTAAGCTTCTGCTCTTGTCCGAAGGACTCGAAACTCATGGACCGCAAGGCAGGTTCTACTGTCCAATTGGCAGGAGCTTCGAGGAATAATTGACCATTCAATCCTTCTTTGATCGCTTTTACGGTGACCTGTACTTTTTTGGCCTTCTTATCTGGGAAGATGAGATTGTCTCCTTCGATATTGATGAAGACCGGAGGCGTGATGGCAAAAGGCCTTCCCTGTTCACCCAATACCGGGTCGTTCCATTTTTTGAAGAGTGCTGTCTCGTATTCCACTTCCTGCCCATCGATCAGCAATGTGACAGTGACCGCGATGGCCGGTTCATTCTCAGGAGTACCCCGCAGCAAGGGCTCTTCTACTGTATAGGTACCGAGGCTCCCTTCTTCTCTCAACCAATAGGGCTGAGAAACATCCAAGCCATCTGGAATGACGGTCGCGTGCTCTTGGGTCCAGACACGATTCTCTTCTAGATCCTCGTCAATCGTCTCATTCCACTGGAGCGCTTCACTGGAAATGGACTTGAGTTTCACATCAGAACTTCCTCTGGCGATGACCTCCACTTCCAACTTCAATGAATCCCCGGCTGATCCATAGGCGCGATCGGTACGTGCTTCTATGTACAAGCCGTTACAATCTTGGAGAATAGCATCGATCTCTTGGGTCTTTTTCTCACGCCACCAATCATCTTTGATCATCTGCAAGGCTCTGCGTAATTCCAGAAGTCGAGGAATACTTGCGGCCGGATCGGTGAGGTCATAATCCCGGATGAGTTGGGACGTCAGACTCTTACAACGCTCTGAACCCTTGACCCGGCTCCAGTCTTTGGGATAGCCTTCGAAGAGACCACTCTCCGCGGGTTCTCCCGCCAAATGCTCGAAATATTCGATGCGTTCTCCCCGTGTGCCTGTACTTCCGAATCCCTGGCTCTTGTGCATGGTGCGGCTCTGTGAGGCCAGCTCGGTATGTGAGATGCCCTTCATCACATCATAGGTGCCGATATCCATGGCCACCACATTGGGATCATCGGCCGAGATATCGGGATTCCACCATCTACCGGTATTCACTACGATCCGCAAAGGTTGCCATGGCTCTACATGGTCCAGTTGCTCCGTGTAGGTACCCGGGTCTCCCGCTACCTCGAATGCTTCGAGCGCCAGGATAGCTGAAGCGGTATGGTGCCCGTGTCCTCCTCCTCCACTTGTCGGGAAACGACATACGATCACATCGGGTCTGACCTGACGAATGACCCAGACCACATCAGAAAGGATCTTGTCCTTATCCCATATCTCCAAGGTCTCTTTCGGGGTCTTGGAATACCCGAAATCATTGGCCCGGGTGAAGTATTGGTCTCCTCCATCGAGTCTCCGGGCTGCCAGTAGTTCTTGCGTTCGGATGATTCCCAGTTCTTCACGCAATTCAGGCCCGATGAGATTCTGCCCACCGTCTCCTCGGGTGAGTGAGAGATAGGAAGTATTGAAGAGTTTATGATTGGCCGAGTAGGCGATGAACCGCGTATTCTCATCATCGGGATGCGCAGCGAGATACAGCACATTACCTAATACACCCAGCTTCTCGATCTTCTGATAGATCTCTGAAGAAGTCGGCTGATCGAACCTTTGGGCCTCTAGGGAAGTCGAAGAGGTGAAGATGTGTAACACGAATAGAGTGAAGAGCGTCTTTCTCATGGGGGTTGAAAATACTCTATTGTAGAACAAAAGTGATGGTTTCAAAAACACACTCCTACTCATCACTGACTCGCTTTCCCCTCTCGAGCGATGTGCTAAGCTTGTCGAAGTAAGGGGAGTGTGCATGAACGTGTGCCAGAAGGGGTGTGTTATTCGATTATCCAAATTATCTGACCTTTAAACAATGAAATCTTTCAATATCGGAACGATACTATGTGCAGTTATCATCAGTCTTGCTTCTGCTAATGGAGTAGCCGAAGAGCAGAATAAGGACCGCACGGGAACACCTGATGGATCCAGCACCTGTACGCAATGTCACACCGGTGGAGGCTTCAATCCGCAGATGGAGATCATCATAGAAGATGAGACAGGCACAGAAGTGGATGCCTTTATTCCAGGTGCTGACTACACGCTGACAGTCACCTTGAGCAGCATCCCCTTCCCTACGGTATTCGGATTTCAGGCCACCGCCCTTTTCGATGACTTGAGCAATGCGGGAAGTTTCTCGGATCCGGGCACAGGCGTACAGATCGAGATTGTGAACAATGCGAGCATCATGAACCGACATGTGGTGGAGCACAGCAATCCAGGCTTTGTGGGGAATTTCGAGGTCCAATGGACCGCTCCTATGGATGAATCCGATGTGACCTTCTATGCCTCAGGAGTCACAGCCAATGGCAACAACGAATCCAGTGGGGATAAGGCCACCAACATCCAGCGAACGCTCAGTCCGCAGATGCCGGACCATGTCTGGGAGAATGCACTGGAGAACGTGAGATTGGGCACCTATCCAGACCAATGGCAACTCTATGGATCCAGCCCAACGACCATTGACCGTGTGAGGCTCATCGACTTACAGGGGCAGATCATTCTCGACCAGAGAGCAAGTGCGATTCCTCGCCAAGGACTCCTTCCTGGTATGTACATCATCCATGTGCAGGCGGGGAATACTTCCAAGACATTCAAAGTGATGCATATTTGAAGCCCTATGCGCATCACACTCTATCTCACTCTTGCCCTTCAATTATTGATCTCCTGTGCTCGGACGGGCATAGAGTCCAAGGCTGACCCTAAAGATTCCCAGTCGCTCTGGGTCCATAGTCACCGCACGGATAAGGGGCACTTCCTGGTACAGTTCTCAGAGAACAAGGTTGCAGTATGGGACACCTTGAGAACAGAGATCCAGGGATTCGACTATATACCCGGTTCGCTGTATCATCTCGAAGTCGAAGAAGTGGAAAGTGAATCGTCCGATCCTTCCTTTAAGCTACTGCTAATGAAGGAACAACGCGTAGACCCTATTCTCCGCATCCATGATATCTGGGCATTGAAATCCATGCCCGGACATGAGAGCGCCTCTGCCACACCCGGGCGGGCATATATCGAACTGAATACCACCCGGATGAGTTTGATGGGTCAGGCGCATTGCAATAGCATCAGCTCCAGCATCGATCGCTTGGATGAGGAACACATCGAGTTCAGCTATATGGTACAGACCAAACGAGCTTGCCGGGCCCTGGCCGATGAGACGGCTATGGTGGACCGACTCAATCGCACCCGTAAGTACATCCGAGAAGGACTGGCATTGAAATTCCTGGACGAGTCTGATAATGTCCTACTCGAGTTCAAGAAGATAGACTGATGCATATCGAGTCCTTTCTGCGCCAGCTCTTCGAGACGGACCGCCCGAGATTCGAAGTGTCCCGAAATCAGATCCTCACATCGATCGGGGACATAGAAGACCGCATCTTCTATATCCATGAGGGGGCGGTATGCGCCTTCTATCTGCACGATGGTCAGGAGCAGGTGATACGATTGGGATACAAGGGCTCAGTGATCAATGCCCTCCCCTCCTTCTACGAGCGCACGCCCTCCCAATTGGAGATACGGGCCATACGGGACTCTGTGTGCAGCTCAATCGACCGGGAGGCATTCATATCCATAGCGCTGGACGAAGCGCATATCCACTCCTACATGGAACTCCTGCAGCAGCTCATCTGTCAGCAGATGGAGCGGGAGCTGGAT
>JABDLZ010000075.1 GCA_013001705.1 Flavobacteriales bacterium | reverse complement strand
CCCGAATACTGATGGCTATATCCAGATTCTCCACGGCCGTCTCATAGCTATCCAATGCGTAGAGGTATTCTGAGCGAGATTGAATGGCCGAGATCTGCAACGCTTCTCTTGTCTGGTCGTCCATGATCTCAGCCTGCTTGAGATCTACTTCACGCTGCTTCACTGCGCTGGCCTTCATTCCGCTGGAGAATACAGGTACCTGCAAATTGATGCCCCATACTGTATTGGGAAACCACTCACCTCCTCCTTCGAAGAAATCGAATTCGTTGCGCTGTGCTTGCTGCGAATGGCTTACGAATCCGCTCAGCACGGGGAGATACCGGCTGCGCTGTTCCCGCAATCTCAATCGCTGGATGTCGATATTGGTCTGTGTTGCTACCCGATCCGGATGGTCTTCTACGGTGGGTACAGCATCGGCAAGTAGACTGCTCACATCCATCTGGGCGGCCAAGGAGTTGATATCATCGCTCAATGCGATGGACTGGTCCAGACCGATCCCGATCTGGAACTTGAGCAGTTGCATGGTCAATTCCTCCTGCCGCTCGGCATTGCGTACTTGGCTGCTCAATGTATTGAGAGTGAGCCGCATCTGCTGAACATCCTGCTCTTCCACAAAGCCTTCTGCATAGAGGGCCTCTATCTCGGTAAGCATCTCACGTAATTTTTCTTGGCTGTCACGGAGAACAGGGGTGTTCTCTTTAGCTATCAGAGCGGTGGTATAGGCCATGGTCACGGCCTCTTTGACCTCCATAGTGGTCTTGAGGTCCTGGACTTTACTCAATTCGAGATAGGTCTTGGCTGCTTGAAGTCCGATCAAATAGGAGCCATTGAAGATCAACTGGGAGAGAGATACCCCACCAGATACATTGTATTCTGTGCCGAACTGGGCAGGCACCAAGCCCGGTTGCCCACCACTGCCTTCAGGTACCAGTTCTTCGTCTATAAGTACCTGATAGACCGTTGGACTGATGAAATCCGGTAGAACGGTGGTAGGGATATCCAAGAAATTCTGGAAACTCCCCTCTGCGTTTACCTGAGGTAGTCCGATGGCCAAAGTCTCTTTGACAATGTATTTGGCCTTCTCGATCTCCAATTTGGAGATCTGTGCATTGCGATTCAGTTCCAATGCTTTTTGCTGGGCTTGATCCAGACTGAGTTCCAAGGGTTGTCCCAGAAGCACAGTACCTATAAGAAGGTACAGACAAAGGGTGAAGATCCTCATAGGGCTAATTGTTTGTGTTGGTCGTACTGTTGGTCGAAATAGGCAATGCCCTTGTGACTGGCCACTCCCAGTATATGATATCTGAACATGATCTTGTATACCTCTTCAAAACTGATCTCCTCGGGAGGAAAGACCTCCGCATCGAAGACCACATCCACTTTTCTGATGTAGATCTTGGTGATGACATCTACATTGAGGTCATCGCGATACAGTCCTTCTTCCATCCCTTTCTTGAGATTGGATGACATCACCCGGTAGACGTGTTTCATATGTTGTTCCATTACCTGGGAGAAGGACTCTGAATGGTACTTTTCCAGGTCATAGTGGATACTCGGATGGAGTTCACGCAACATGCTAGAGATGAATTGACTGATCTCGAACATCTCATCTATGGCATTGAGGTCTCTCTCAGTGATCACATCTATGTGCTGGCACTCCATGTCACAGCGCAGCTGCAGGCACTTCCTCACCAATTCATCTTTATCGCGAACGTAGAGGTACAGTGTCTTTTTGGAGACACCCAGTTTCTTGGCCATATCATCCATGGTGACGGACTTGATTCCGAAACGCATGAATACACCTAAGGCCCTGAATATCAGCTGTTCTTCTTTTTGTTCTACCATTGGGAGCGCGAACATAAACAATCGCACTGTAGAGGGAAACAAAAAATGGACAAAACGTTTCCTAGAGCAATGGAAAACCCTGATCCAAGGGAGGGCAAAAGGCTTCAATCCAAGGCATAGCGATATAGAATGCCGTTGGCATCTAGAACGATGAGATCCATCCGACCATCTCCATCCATATCCTGCACCGAGGCAGTGCTGCCGGGAACCGGGAAGTTCTCTTCCAGCGTGCCTTCAGAATCATAGAGGTAGTACAACTGAGATTCTGAATCCCTGAATCCATAGTGAACCTGTGAGATCAAATCCAGTTCTAGTTCTGACTCGGGCAATTCGATCCGTGATAGTTCCTTGCGGTTCTCATCGAATCGGATGAACATTCCATCCTGGAGCGAATAGAGCTTCTGCGTTGGAGGATCGATCTGTCCCTTCTCATCCAGCACATAGGTCGGTCCGCTGAGTTCTGTGATGACCAGGGCACCTTGTGCATTGTGATGTACGATACTGCTTTGCTTGATATTCTTCCCTGCAATCACATGGAAAGGACCTGTGGACCCATCGGCCAGTCGGAGATCATCTCCTCCATATCTCACCTTTCCATCCCTACGTAGGAATCGCACGGATAGATCAGCATCGATGACCATGATATAGTCCTTGTTGTTGATACTGAAATGCTTGATCTGGTCGATCACGGGTACATCCAGTGACTTGAATTTCCAACCGTCCACAGGACTCCCGTCAGTTGTATAGTTGAGTACCATCCCATCATGAGTGGGAATCAGAATGCGGTACGATCGATTCTTATCGTAGTCCAATACGGCTATGGGAGCGCTGAGGCCACCTTCCACCCTGAGAGGGAAGCCCTCGAGGTCACGTCCTTTGCGGTCGAGCCCGTAGACTGTTCCATCGGTGCTGAAGAGCATTTGCAGCTTGCCATTCTTATAGATATCCACCTGAGTGATCTCAGAATGTATCGGCCCATCGAGGTCGCGGGTCCAGAGGGTTTTTCCCAGATTGTCGATCAAGGAGAGGCTATGGGTGCTATCCTGGATCAGGATCTCATATTGCTGCGTATAGTGATTCTTATGGGTATGTATCCTTCCCTCGATTCCATGATCGAGTACCATCTCCCATATGGATCCACTTTGACTTTTGGTCGATGGATTATATCGGAGCAATGCATGCTGATGAAAGAGCCCCTCACCTGCAGGTTCGTACTGGATGACCAAGGCTTGGAATTTCTCCAGGACCTCGGTGTGCGATGCCATACGGTCGAGCGGAGCTCCCATAGTACTCCAATCCACCTCTTGGGATAAGCGCTGTAGGTCGAAGTAGTAGAGAATAGAGTATCGGTCGTCCAGATCGTCCTGCAACTGTTTGAAATGGGGATTGCTGGCCAATGTTCGGGAAGCTCGATACTTCACGTAAAACTCTTCTATCGCGTCTTGATCCGGGGCGATGATAAGCGCATCATCGATATACCCAAGAATCGGCTGCTCGATCGATATGTCATAGCCTTCCAGAAGCGAATCCAGTCCCGCATCCCCTACCTCTGCCCAAACTGGAAGTCCCATAAAACGGGAAGTGACGAAGGATGCATCCAAATGCGCTTGCAGACCATTGGCGTCATCAACTCGGGCCATGAGGATAGGCAATGCTCCAGATCCATCATCTATATAGACACGGGCCATACCAGCCCCTATGAAGTCGAGCAGTGAAAGGCTGTCTCCCTGTATGTATGGGCTGAAGTCCTTGATGTGTTCGTAGATGAGCTGAGAACAATGATCGGGGATGATATCCAATAGCTCATCGATACTGCCTCGACCCTCTTTGCGAAAAGGGCTCAAGTGATTCTTCAGAGAATCCGGAGTCTGGATGAGCCCATTGAAATAGATGCTATTCGGTTTGGAGAGGATATCGGCTGTGCTCCACACCCCCATGGTGGTCTGAAGATGGGCATCTTGCGAATGGGGGAGAAGAGAACGGAGAGTAGATCCTATTTTACTCCAATTGATGTGTAGGTGAGCCTCTTGTTGATTTCCACGGGTCTCCCTCGATGCCATGAAGGCCCTCGATACCGAGAGGGATTCCGGTAAGGGACGCAGGTGTTTTTCGATGCAGAGGATATCCCTACTGATCTGAACTACCCCATTGCGGACCGATACAAAGAGTATTCCTTCATCATAGGAAGTCTTGAAGATCGGCACTTCATCATAGACTTTCTCCATTTCCACGTGTACCCCGAGACCCTCGGCCAAGGAGTTCGCATCCCATGAACTCAGCTCCGTAGGTAAAGAGATGCTCGCCATCCAGCTTTGACCTTGGGCACCTGTAGGGTGGAGCGAGAATATCAGATTCCAGGTGGAGTCAATTTTCAGGTCGAGCGGAGTCGAGAGGTGTCGCTCGAGTGTCAATAGTGCCGATTCGAAATCCTGCCACCCTGGAAGCGTAGCTGCCTCTGGCCAAAGGACACTCCCATTCCTGACGGTCTCATTCCACGACATAAGGTCATCGATTTCCAGCACAACACACGCATCTGAAGAAATGTTGTCGAGAATGGAGCTGCGCTCGGTCTTGGGCTGCGTATCGATGAATAGGATGAAGATGATGGCCGCTAGAGATAGCAATAGAACGCTGAATAGAATGATCCTCCTCATGGTCGCTGTTGATACGATTCAAAAGTAGGTGGTGACCCAAGGGCGATCACTGCTCATTCATAGCCCTATGAACAGCGCTATGTGAAGCTTTCTTCTACTTGCGGCAGGAGTCTGAAACTCATGCGATGATAATGGCTAGGGCCGACTGATGCTATGCCCTCTCGGTGCTGGCGTGTGGGGTAACCTACATTCCGGTCCCAACCATAGGAGGGATGCTCCTCGTGAAGCTCTTGCATCAATCGATCCCTATGCACCTTGGCCAGAATGGATGCTGCCGCAATGCTCTTGTATTTCGAATCCCCTTTGATGACGCAGGTGTATGGAATAAAGCCATAGGGGAGGAATCGATTGCCATCCACCAGAATGTGTTCGGGTACGATGTCCAGTCCTTCCAATGCCTTGTGCATGGCCCGGTAGGTAGCTTGAAGGATATTGATACGATCGATCTCGTGATTGTCCACTTCAGCAATGCACCAGGCCAAGGCCTTCTCTTCGATGTAGGCGGCCAATTCTTGCCGGTGTAGATGACTGACCTGTTTACTGTCATTGAGCAGTGCATGACGGAACCGGTTGGGTAGAATAACAGCTGCAGCAACTACTGGACCCGCTAGGCAGCCTCTACCCACTTCGTCCACACCGGCCTCTATCAGACCTTTGCTATG
>JABDLZ010000074.1 GCA_013001705.1 Flavobacteriales bacterium | reverse complement strand
CTTCGATTGCTTCTTCAGATAGGAATTGGTCCTGCTGAAAGGGCGACTTCCGAAAAATCCGCGATGCGCTGAAAGGGGAGAGGGATGTGGAGATGCGATGATGTGGTGACGCTCCTTATCTATGAAGAAACCTTTCTTCTGGGCATAGGCTCCCCAGAGCATGAACACCACATGTTCACATTCCTTATCGACCTGTTGGATCACTGCATCTGTGAATTGTTCCCATCCCTTCCCTTGATGGGATCCAGCTTCACCGGCCCTGACGGTCAGCATAGAATTCAACAGAAGTACTCCTTGCTGGGCCCAGTGGCCGAGGTCTCCCGATTCAGGTATGCGTACACCCAGGTCTGCCGACATCTCGGTGAAGATGTTACGCAAGGAAGGGGGATGTTTGATACCCTCATATACAGAGAAGCACAGACCATTGGCCTGACCGGGACCGTGATAAGGATCCTGACCCAGTATCACCACCTTGACCTCCTCCAGATGACACGCATCCAGTGCAGCGAATATCCGGCTGCCTCGGGGATAAATGGTATGGGTGCGGTATTCTTCTGTGATGAAAGTCGTGAGTGCTTTGAAATAGTCCTTATCGAACTCAGCAGTCAGGGCCTTCTTCCAAGAATCTTCTAATTGGATCTGGCTCATGGGCAATCACAGGGGATAGAGGTCTCTATCTCAACGACCGTGGCCACTGAGTCCCGCAATGAGAACAGACCGTAGTGGAGGGATGCATCCTCTGTGAAGAACAGACGGTAGGTCTTGCTCTCTCCTTGAGTATCACTTTGCTTGAAATCCACATCGGCCTCTGAGATAGCCTTTCTGAGATCTTCCATTCCGTTGGGTAGGCACTGAAGATGACAATCTGCCTCTGGAGACACATCCCAGTAAGATTGCACGATACGCTCCTTCACCCGATTCCCTGGCAGCCAAGAGGTCCATAGGTGTTTCTTGTCGGAGAAGAAGTATGCGGAAAGTATCACCCCGATTCCCACACCTATGAGATAACGGAGGAGCCTTTGACGAAAATTCATAATGCGAATCTAGCTAGCAGAGATTGCATGGATGTTCGGTTCATTCAGAATGCTGCCAATAGTAATTCGATGTCCTTATGAGGAAGCTCAAAGGCCTCCCCAAGGAGTTCTGATGTAAGCACACCTTGATAGAGGTAGACACCATTCCGAAATCCCTGATCATATTTCACAAGGTTTTGACATCCACCCATGTCTGACATTTCCAGCACCACTGGGGCAAAGATGTTACTCAAGGCACGAGAGGCTGTGCGAGGAACTCTGGAGGCGATATTGGGCACACAGTAGTGCACTACATCTTCAAATATGAATGTGGGGTTCTCATGGTCGGTCATACGCGAGGTCTCGCAACAACCCCCACGATCGATACTGACATCGATCACCACAGAACCTTTCTTCATATCCCTGATCATGGCCTGTGATACAATGACCGGGGTACGTCCGCTTTTAGAGCGTATCGCTCCGATGACCACATCGGCTGATCGGAGACACTCTGAGAGTACGGTAGGGTCTACCACAGAAGTGAATACCCGTTGACCGACATCATCCTGAAGCCTTCTGAGCTTGGAGATACTGGAGTCGAATACCTTGACGGATGCCCCTAGCCCCAAGGCGGCCCTAGCTGCAAATTCTCCGACCGTTCCCGCACCCAAAATGACCACTTCGCTGGGTTTTACACCAGCTATTCCTCCGAACATGATTCCCACACCGTGATGGAAATTGCTCAAGAGCTCGGCAGCGATGAGGATGGAAGTGTTTCCCGCTATCTCACTCATGGTCCGCACGATGGGGAAGATGCCTTCATCATCTTGGATGAAATCCCAAGCGATGGCAGTCACCTTCTTATTCATGAGTTTGATCAAGGTCTCTTTGAGTTGGAGATTCAGCTGTAGGGCGGTCATCAGGGTCTGCCCGTGATGGATGAGTTCTATCTCTTTCTCCGTAGGTGGGGCGATCTTTAAGATGATATCGGCTTCGAAAACCTCTTTGATGCTTCCTATCACCGCACCGGATTCGCTGTACTCATGATCGGTGAAGTTGGCCTTATCACCGGCTCCGCGTTGAATGACCACACGGTGACCATTATTGACCAGCATTTCTACGGCCTGGGGGGTCAAAGCCACACGGGTCTCTTGATAGGAGGTCTCTTTAGGAATACCGATGTAGAGGCTCTTTTTCTTCTTCCCCACTTCCAACATCTCTTCTTGAGGCATCAACATAGCCTCTTTGGCCAGTGCCTGGATGGCCTTTCCGCTTGATTCCATGGGCGATTGTTCAGTTCAGGTAGATGATTTAAAGATAGGGATTACTTATCCCGATCAAGCGTCTACCTGATGTATTTCTATACTCCGTGAGGTGCCTTGGCCTAGCTTCAATTCTACACCGATATACGGAGGATCGATCAAAGAAGAAGCGATGGCCGGCCATTCGATCAAGCAGATATCACCCGAGTCCAAATATTCCTCAAAGCCGAAGTCCAGTAGTTCTTCCGGGTCTTCGATGCGATAAAGGTCGAAATGGTAGATGGTACCCAGGTCCGTTTCATATGGATTGACCAGGGAGAATGTGGGGCTACTTGGGTGTGAGCCACCTGCTTGCTGCACGAGAACACGGCTCAATGTAGTCTTTCCCGTTCCCATCTCACCCTGTAATAGAATGATCGGATAGCGCTTGCTGAATTGGATCAATTCTTCAGCTACAGGTGTAAGATCTTCGATCGTATCCACACTGAAGTGGTGCATCACTTGGCTTTCAGTTTGATACAGGGAATGAGCATTTCTTCTAGAGAGATGCCTCCATGCTGGAAGGTATCCTTATAGTATCTGACGTAGTGATTGTAGTTGTTGGGATAGGCGAAGAAGTCCGACTCCTTGGCAAAGACGAATCGGGTGCTCACATTCTGTCTGGGTAGGCCGGCCTTGCCAGGGTCCTGCACTTCAAAGACCTCTGAAGCATCATAGCCCAGATTCCGCCCACGCTTGTATCTCAGGTTGCTATTGACATTCCGGTCACCCACGATCTTCACAGGGTTCTTCACATGGACGGTACCATGATCGGTAGTGATGATCAGCTGAGCTCCAGTATCAGCGATCTTCTGTAGAATGTTGTACAGCGCAGAATGCTCGAACCAAGAAAGCGTAAGCGAACGGTATGCCGCTTCATTGTCGGCCAATTCGCGTATGACCTCCATCTCGGTGCGTGCATGGCTGAGCATGTCTACGAAATTGTAGACGATCACGTTGAGGTCATTGTGTGTCAGATTATTGAAATTGTCGACCAGCTTCTTTCCCTTGCTGAGGTTGGTGATCTTGTTGTAGCCGATCTTCTTATCCAGTCCCAAACGCTTGAGCTGTCCGTGTAGGAACTCCTGCTCATGCATATTCTTTCCGCCCTCGTCCTCATCATTGAGCCAGAGATCAGGAAAGAGTTTCTCCATTTCAGAAGGCATCAATCCAGAGAATATGGCGTTGCGACTGTACTGCGTGGCAGTCGGGAGAATGCTGTAGTACATGTCCTCCTCCTCGATACGGAACAATTCGCTCAATTGAGGGCGTATGGTTCGCCACTGGTCGAATCTCAGATTGTCTATCAGGAGCAGATAGACCGGTCCTTCCTTCAGCATGGGTGCGACCTTGTGCTTGAAGAGGGTATGGGACATGATAGGTGCTGATTCAGAATCCCCACTCACCCAGTCCAGGTAATTCTTCTCGATGAATCGCCCGAATTGTTGATTGGCCTCCGCCTTCTGCATCTGGAATATCTCATCCATACTCTCCTCTTCGGAGCCTTCCAGTTCCAGGTCCCAGTGTACGATCTTGCGGTAGAGTTCGGCCCATTCACCGTGGTCCATCCGGCTGCTCAACTGCATGCCTATCTGTCTGAATTCCTGCTGATAGCCTGAGGTGGTCTTCTCAGACACCAATCGCTTATCATCCAAGTTCTTCTTCAGCGTAAGAAGTATCTGATTGGGATTGACAGGCTTGATCAGGTAATCGGAGATCTTGGAGCCTATGGCCTCTTCCATAATGGCCTCTTCCTCGCTTTTGGTGATCATGACCACCGGTATATCAGGGATGAGTTCTTTTATCCTCACCAGGGTCTCCAGACCATTGAGACCGGGCATGTTCTCATCTAAGAACACGATATCGAAGTCCTTGGTCTGCACGTGGTCGATGGCATCGTTGCCACTGGTCACCGTATCCACTCGGTACCCTTTTTCTTCCAAGAACATGATATGGGGTTTGAGAAGTTCTATCTCATCATCTGCCCAGAGTAGGTTGAATGCCATATGCGATTTGCTCGGTATTAGTGCAGTCCTGTTCCTCCCTAGGAAATTGGACTACTTTTGGTCAAAAGTAAATGATAGATGCTCGCTGTGGATGCATTCATCAATAAGCGTAAGGTACTCAACGATCCGGTCTATGGATTTATTTCCATCCCTGACCGATTGATCTTCGATCTGATCGAACATCCCTACTTCCAGAGGCTTCGCAGGATCAGCCAGCTGGGACTTTCTTATCTCGTCTACCCCGGAGCACATCATCATCGTTTCCATCATGCCATGGGTGCCGCTCATCTGATGACATTGGCATTGGATAGTCTGGAAATCAAAGGGCATGCGATCAGTCCAGAAGAGCGATCAGCCGCCACCGCGGCCATTCTATTGCACGACATCGGCCACGGTCCATTCAGTCATGCGCTCGAGATGGATCTGCTGAAAAATGTCCATCACGAAGACCTCTCTCTGCTCTTCATGCAGCGCATCAATGAGGAATTCGGTGGAGAACTGGATCTCTGTATCGAGATCTTCACCAAGAAGTATCCACGTAAATTCCTTTCTCAACTCGTATCCAGTCAATTGGATGTAGACCGACTGGATTACCTCAAGCGGGACAGTTTCTATACCGGAGTATCAGAAGGTGTAGTAGGTAGTCAACGCATCATCAAGATGCTCGATCTGCACGATGATGAATTGGTGGTAGAGCAGAAAGGGATCTATAGTATCGAGAAATTCCTGGTGGCCAGACGGCTGATGTACTGGCAGGTCTATCTGCATAAGACGGTGGTCGCTGCCGAGTTCCTCTTGGTGAGTATCATACGCAGAGCAAAAGACCTCACTGCTAAAGGGCATGTACTTTTTGCCAGTCCGGCACTTCAGTACTTCCTTCAACATGATGTGGGAATAGAGGATTTCCGATCGGGAGAGGCCTTGGAGAAGTTCGCCCAATTAGATGATTATGACGTACTGGGAGCAATCAAAGTGTGGGCAGATACAGAAGAGAGGACCCTCTCTCGGTTGTGTAAGATGTTGATCCATAGAAGATTACCCAAAATCATTATTTCCAAAGAGCCACCGACTGAGGAGAAGATTCAAGAATATGTGAGTTATACGGGCAGGGAATTCCTTTGTAGTAGGGAAGAAGCGGAATACTTCGTGATGTCCGGCAAGTTGGTCAACAGTGCCTACGATCAAGAGGAGGAGAACATCCGGATCAAGTACAAGGATGGAAGCTTGAAAGACGTGGCCGAGGCCAGTGATAACTTCAATCTCTCTGCACTGAGCAAGCCTGTAGAGAAGTACTTCCTCATGGTACCTGGTAGGTAAAGAAAAAGGCCCATCTCTCTAGAAATGGGCCTTGGCTTTTGTCTATGAAAGGAGATTCAGTAGAAAGTGACCTTACCTGTGTTGATGTCATACATTCCTCCTACTAGTTTCAGCTCTCTTTTCTCTTCCATCTCGCGTATGATCGGGCTCTTTGTGCGGATATCGCTCAAGGCTTGATGCACATTGAGTTCGGCCACCTTCTGGACCAATTCGGGGTTGGAAGACCCCTTCTCATCGAATTCCTGTTCCACTTGGTCAACGATAGGAGTGATCTTGCTCAACATACTGGTCAGGTTGCCCATCTCCACATGATCGCATGCGCCTTTGACGGCTCCGCAATGGGTATGACCCAAGACCATCAGCACTTTTGTACCGGCCAGTTTGGTAGCGAACTCCATACTTCCGAGGATATCCTCATTGACGAAATTCCCTGCTATACGCACGCTGAATAGATCACCGATACCCTGATCGAAGATCAATTCGGCCGATACGCGTGAATCGATGCAATGAAGGACTGTCGCAAAGGGATACTGACCCTTACCGGTAATGTCCACTTGTTCCATCAGATCACGGTCCGTCATGTTACGGTTGACGAATCGTTCGTTTCCTTGTTTCAACATCTCCAGCGCTCTGTCTGGAGTCATTTCTGCTTGTAAATCTTGTGTCTGTGTTATCATGATAGGATACTTTTTAGTGCAAATGATCTTCTTGTTTTCTTGCTTTGAGGTACTACTGCCGCTTCAAAGCGTTTAAGCGGTTTCAAGTTAGAGAAGTGGTCCAGTCCTTTCTTGCGTACAATGATATCACGCGATTTCGCATTTTCCTCGAAATCAGAGATGATCTCCAGTACATCGGGATGGATATCCAGGGTCCGTGTGGCATCGATGAGAACTTCACACCCGTCAGGTAGCTGGGTAAAGCTCTTCTGAATCCCCGCCTTGTTCAGAAAGGTCACGTGCTCTGAGAGCTCCAATACCACTACATCACCGGGTGAATATTCATCTCCATTGAAGAAGAATGGTATCTGATAATTCCTCATCAGGATGAAGAATACGGCTACTACCATTCCCAGTGCGATTCCAGAAAGCAGATCGGTGAAGACAATACCTAGGATAGTCACTACGAATGGAATGAACTCGAACCACCCTTTGGCATACATTTCCTTGAAAAGTGATGGCTTTGCCAATTTATATCCAACTACCAGTAGGATGGCCGCTAAAGATGCCAGAGGAATCATATTCAATATATGTGGGATACTCACCACACAAATCAGGATCAAGAACCCATGGAAGAGTGCAGAGAATCTGGATTTACCACCAGATTGGATATTGGCACTCGACCGTACGATCACCTGCGTGACAGGTAGTCCACCGATCAGTCCAGAGACCATGTTACCGATTCCTTGTGCTCTCAGCTCACGGTTGGTAGGGGTCACACGTTTTTGTGGATCCAGTTTGTCTGTAGCTTCGACACAGAGTAGTGTCTCCAGACTCGCGACCACAGCCAGAGTGATAGCCGTGACATAGACCTGTGGATTGTTCCATTGGGAAAAATCGGGAAAGGTCAGTAGACTGGCAAACTCACCTAAGCCTCCAGCAACTGGAATCGATACCAGGTGATCTGGTGTCAATGAGAATGCTTCCATACCTCTGAACACATTGTTCAGGACGATACCTATGATCACCGCAACCAGAGGTCCTTGGATCCACTGGGTGAAGGCAAATCGCTTGATGAATTTCTGCTCCCAGAGGATCATGATGATCAAGGAGAGGCCAGCGATGATAAGTGCTCCTGGAGTGATGTAATCCAGCATATTGAATAATTCAGTGAATGTGGTCTCTCCATCGGCCTGTTTGAAGGCGAAATCCCCTTCAGGATCAGCATCGTATCCGAATGCATGAGGAATCTGTTTCAAGAAGATGATCACTCCGATACCTGCGAGCATGCCTCGGATAACTGAACTTGGGAAATAGTAGCCGATGATACCGGCCCTTGCAATCCCCAAGAGGAATTGTATCACACCTGCGAGTAGAACAGCTAGGAGGAATACTTCGAAACCACCCAAAGCAGGAATGGCAGTAAGTACGATTGCAGCCAGACCAGCTGCTGGTCCGCTCACTCCTAAAGAGGAGCCACTGAAAGAGGTGACAACAATTCCACCTACCATGCCTGCGATGATACCTGAGAACAGGGGAGCACCACTTGCTAAAGCAATGCCCAAACATAGCGGGACTGCAACTAGGAAAACAACTATACCCGCGGGTATATCATATTTGAGATTGGCCAATAGGCCGTTTTTCTTCTTATCCATTTTTGAAGAAGTTATATATAGAAATGATGTAAAATGAATGCTACCGTGAACTATTCACAGTGCCTGATCAAGGGTGCGGGACTATGAGACAATAGAATCAGGCGGAGGGCTGGATTTCTCCATATATGGAGCCGGAGGTATTGCGGTGGAGATCAATGGGAAATCCAATCCGTTGGAAGGGTCGATACCTTTGTAGGTGATAGTATCTTGACGATACTTCTTCTTCAATTCCTCGAAGCTTTCCTTCTCTTTCTCCTCCACTTCGTTCTCCTCGACTATGAGGTTGAGCAATGTACCTATGTCCATCCAGGTAAAGCTGTATGGCGCCACCTGAGAACCTATAAGAAAGAGGCTCATGACCAGGTAGATGATATGTGCTCTTGCGAACATTTTGCAAAGTTATATGTTTAGAACAAATGACGCATCAATCCGTATGATTTAACACCTGGATAACCTTACTTTCATCTATACGTGAACATACGGTCGTAATGTTGCACCATGCGACTAATAGTCATAGCAATAGCACTTCTAGCTACCTTGATCGCCACGGCAGGTGGAGGAGGATCCAATGATGAAACGGTCTCCATCAGCTTGCAAGTAGTCGATGCGACCACAGGACTTCCCATCATCGGTGCGGATGTGCATATGGATGACCAGGTCTATTACACAGACCCAGAAGGATTCGTAGAAATCACTCATGATCGCTTCAAGTCGGAACGAGTAGGAATCTCCTACATCTCGTATCTAGATGCAGAGATAGAACTGGCATCTCAAGCCGGCCTGATGAGAATTGCCTTGGAAAGCAGATAGGCAACCCTCTTTATTTCAAGTATATACAACGTTGTTCACATCAGTCACGTAGGTAGGTTTCCGCTACCTTTTGCGTTAATGTTAGCTAAAAGTTAAATTTGTCTTACGCAAAAATTAACAGCATGAGATCTAGTGTGATTATCAGCAGTCTAGTAGGAATATGCCTCCTATGCTCAGGTGCAGTTCTGGCACAAGGAGATAGAATGGCCGATGATTTTACCGGTTCGCTCGAGACTTATTTCGATAACGGGAACATCGAATCAATACAGTACTATCAAGACGGGCAACCTGAGGGTCCCTTCAAATTGTTTTATGTGGATGGTTCTCTCAGAGAAGAAGGAGCGTATACTGATGGGATGAAGGATGGTAAATGGTCGCGTTGGAGCGAAACGGGCGTTCAACTCGCAGAAGCTCATTACCATGCGGGTCAAAAAGATGGCACCTGGAAGATATGGGATGAAAGTGGTGTATTGAGATATGACATGACCTATGCGTCAGATGAGAAGGTCAGTATCTGGTATATGTACGATTCAGAATCCAATCTCGTAAGCGAACGGAACTACGATGAATGACTTTGTATTTCAATTCATGAGAAAGGGTCGACCTCTGAAGGTCGACCCTTTTTCTTGTATCCTGTTCCCGATTCAGAATTTGTGACTGAATCCCAGACTGAAGGCCATTCCTGGCGCATAACTGGAGAATATCTGCTCTTCAGCCTCATAGCTTGTATAAAAACTCTCGATGCGGTCATCCAGTAGGTTGGCCACCTTGATGTCCAAAGAGGTCCTATTGTCCTCACCCAGTGCCTTGTTGAGACTGAAATTCAGACTGTGGAAGGGTTGAGTATACACATCTGAATACAGTCCGATTCCGACTACTTCGAGCGTTGGTCCTTTTACATTGTAGAATATTCCAGCATCCCATTTCCGGTCATCTGAGCTGTAGGTCATACCGGCATTGATGACATAGGGACTTTGCCCTGCCATTTGTCTTTCGTTCTCTATGGATTCACCCGTTCTTTCAAATCGTTTTCTAGAGTTGAACTCTACCTCTGTCATAGTGATGCTGGATTCTGCCATGGTGAGGTTTGCATTCACTGAAAGACCTTTCATTTTCTCAGAGATGAATTCAAGACTCTTTCTCAATTCGACTTCGACTCCATAGACCGTTCCATCTCCCACATTTCTTGGTTGGAATTCTGCTGTGGTCTGCTGCTCAGGAATACGTACCAATTCTATGGGGTCTTGGAATTGCTTGTAGAAGGCACTTATAGAGTACATCTGTCCACGCTCTTGGAATATTTCCCAACGTAGATCCACATTGTTGACCTTGGTCTCATCCAATCGGCCATCCCATGACACTGTCCCATCCTGATCCTGATATCTGAACAGTCCACCATTGAAGATACGGTTGGTGATCGGGTCGATGATCTGTGCAAAAGAGACTTCCTTGAAGGAGGGTCGGGCCAAGGTACGCGCATAGGCCAATCGCAGATTCTGTTTTTCGGTCACCGAGTAGATGAGATTGGCAGTAGGCAGTAGATTCAACGTATTCAATACTTCAGCATTAACTAGGTTATTACCTGTGGGGTCGCCATTTGCAAATGCGATATCTCTTCCTGTGTGATTCTGGATATACATTTCTGCTCTCAACCCGAACACCGTATTCAATCGCTTGCTAAGCTTCATTTCATTGGAGATGTACAAGCCGGTATTCATGATATCCGACTCATACTCATTCGGATTTGGCTGAACATTTCCTGACTGATAGTAGATCCCATTTGGGTCATTGGGATAGATATAGGTTGGTAGCAGCACAGCATTCGCATCTGGAGAGCCCCAATCGTTGACTTGGTCCTGGAAGGCCATGTTGAATTGGAGGATCTCATAATTCCGGATCTTGTAGACATTGGATACCCCGAATCTCAACTTGGCATCTTGCTCGTTGAATTCATAATTCCTCGTAAGATCGATCTTGGAAGCTGCATTGAATTCGTTCAGTGAACGCCAGATCCTGGTGGGAACTCCGGCTTGTCCAGAATTGAAATCGTAGGAGACCTCACCGAGACTGTTGGTCGTGATGCTGAAAGCAGTTTTTCGGATATCTGGATCATCTGAAGTGGAAAGTGTAGGAGAGACTCTCCAGTCCAATTCCCATTTCTCATTGTTCAGAACATGTTGACCGCCAATAAAGACATTGGTCAATGAGCGCTCATTGTATTCCAAGTTGTCTGAAATTGCCTCATAACCGGATTGGCCCACAGCGGCAGGGTCATTCAGGATGTCAAATCGACCAGCACGACTTGTTCCACTCTGCAATCGCATGATGGTCAAGCGGATCTTGCTGCGGTCGCTTTTCATGGCAGCACCGACTATTCCACCTAGAAGCACACTTTTCTCACCTATCTCTCCGGTCTGTAGATTGGCCTGGACCAATTCAAGAGAGTCCGGATTACTTCTGCGTTGATACTCTCCATAGGTAACATCATCGTAAAAGGTGTAATCAGTCTTGTAACTCAATGAGGCAATGAGACCGAGTTTTCTTGACTTATCACTTCCTTCTTTGGTCTTGTCAAACTGGTTTCCAAAACTCACTCCGAAGCTATAGTCCATGAAACTGGATTCGCGATCAGCTCCCAGGGTCGGCTCGAATGAAGAAACAAAGCGTGTTATGCTGGCATCTGCCGCCCCTCCGAAGGGTACAGGAATGGTAGGATTGTCGGCCCCGGTCGGGAGTTCTCTCAATCCATCGTCAAATCCCAGGAAATCGGTCGAGCTTGATTCATAGGTCAGATAGTCTTCGTTGAAATGCATTTGAGGATTATAACCGATACCAGCCGTGGCATTCAAGGTCTTTCTATCTGGAAAATCCTTGGTCTCGATGTTCATCAGGCCTCCGGCAAAATCTCCCGGCATCTCAGCGGTGAAATTCTTGTTGACCGTGATATTGTTGATCAGATTGGAAGGGAAGATATCCAGCTGTAGACTGTTCCTATCAGGGTCGAGTCCCGGTATCTCCATGCCGTTGAGCGTGGTCTTAGAGTAGCGGTCACCCAATCCTCTCACGTAGACGTATTTTCCACCTTCTATCGATATACCGGTGACCCTTTTGGCTGCTTCCGCTGCATTACCATCTCCAATGAGTGCCATCTTCTCGGATGAGATTCCATCCATCATGGCGACTGATTTCTGCTTCATGACCATGATAGCAGTCTCATTGTTCTTCACCAATTCGGCCTTCACAATGACTTCGCTCAGATTCATAGAAGCTGTAGAAAGCTGGATATTGTTCAGCACAGTGACCTCATCTTCGCTTACCACCACATCGGAGATCGTATTCGTCTGATAAGAGACATAGGTGACTTGTAGGTCATAGGTCCCAGGATCCACTGTAATAGAGAATTTTCCATCCAGATCTGTGAAGGTTCCCGTAGTGGTGCCTTTGATGGATACATTGACTCCGATCAAGGATTCTGAAGAATGAGCATCCGTCACCATACCGCGAATGGTCCCTTTTTGGGATAATCCGATCAAAGCGATACCTGAGAAGATGATACTGATTAATGTTCTCATGAGTAAATGGAAAAGGACAGACTCACCACAGCGAGCCTGTCCAGTTGGTACTGTTCGATGTTGTTCTTGGACGATCAGAAATCGAGCTTGCCATCCTGAGCGGCCCAGGTCCATCCCATTCCGGATACATCGGCCTGAGAGCTTCCTCCCGCTGTGATACCTATCGGTGCAGTGTCACTATCACCTATGTAATCTCCTAGATTACTAGTGTCCACATCCAAGGTGACATTGGTGAAGTTGACCGTACCTTCGGTGTGCATGGTTCGATTGACCACCTGGCCTTCAGCGATACCTGTGATGTGCACATTTACAAAATCCACTACCGAATTGTCATCGGTATTGATGAGGTCTTCGCTTTTTCGGTCCACTTCCGCACTTTCATCAGAGGCGATCACCGTTCCGTTCATAAAGGTGTGTCCTGCGACCATCGACCCTTCCGGTCCGTCCAATTCGAAGCAATGTCCAGCTGGAGTGACTACTACGAAATTGTCAAGCGTCCCGGCCCAAGATTGGTCGGTATCAAGACCGTCATCACCTACGTTCCATACCACTACATTAGAAACGTCTACCGTTCCACCGAACCACTCGATGCCATCGTCCTGATTGGAGACGATCTCTATGTTGGAGATCTCAGTCGAAGAACCCACACCACCTAGAGTCAGTCCATTGATCTCGTTTCCAGCGCCTATGTTGGAACCTCCATGACGGATAGAGATATACTTGAGCACACTGGCCCCGGCATTGTCCATATCATCCGAGCCGCCATAGAGTCCATTGGCATCAGTTGTGGGGATTCCTTCGATCGATACCGTCTCAGCTGAAGCAGAGATGGGAGCATTTCCAAGAACGATCACTCCACCCCAGAGTCCATTGATAGTGGGGTCTAGATTCGGTGAAGAATAATTTCCGCTGGCCACATCAGCTTGGGAGATCTCATCGGCCACCGAAGTGAAGATGATCGGTAGGTCTGCCGTCCCTTCTGCTATCAGCTTTGCATTTCTAGCTACAAGCAGAGCAGAGGCATTGGGGCCTGAACCCGCTTGCCCTTTGATGATGGTTCCTTCTTGTATCGTGAGTGTGGCACCTGCTTCCACAGCGATTCGTCCATCCAACTCATAGATATTGTCATTGGTCCACTCCGTATCTATAGTGATAGCGCTTGAGATCACTACGTTATCAGAACTCGGTGGCGCATAATAGCAGCAACAATCTTCTTCTGCATTTGGGTCGTAATTCGCTGCAGACGGATCGGTACAACCGTAGTCTTTTTTGGAGCATCCAGCTAGGATCAGGGAAATTCCTGCCAATAGGTAAAATGATTTGAACATGGTCTTCATTGCTTTTGTTTTCGATGGCAAAAGAAGACCTGCAAGATGTCCTTGCGATGAAGTAACGATTATCAGTCGTTCATCCTATTATTAAGGAAATGTGAAGCAGAGAGGTCAGAAGTTGAATTCGGTCTGCAGTCTGAACATGGTCTGGTCGGGAGCATCGGTGACCTGAAGCAAATTGGCATCGGCTTGGACCTTGAGATTATGACCCACGATGTATCTAGAGAGAGCGATACCGTATTGGGTCTGATCGGCAATCCCTGTTGCCTCCTCCGGATCGACCCGAGTATATCTTCCGGCCAATTCCCAGTTAGAAGGAAGTAGATATCCCAAAGTCGTATTGATCGCGCTCCCTGTGTAATAGGTATCCGAAATGGTGATGATACCCCCATCGTCCTCTATCTGTGTGACGACCATAGGTGAGCCCATGGCAGTCGTCTTATTCGCGTATTCTACCATCCAAGAAACTCCTCTCCACTTCAAATGGAGATCGGCAAAGATCGTTTCGAGATCCCTGAGAGGAAGCGCACTGATCAAGTACGAACCCATCTGCCCTCTATCCCTCAAAGCATCTTGATTGTAATCATAGGTGACAGCCAACATGAGTTTAGGGTCTGCATGCCTTTTCAAATCACTGGACACATATGCATCTTTGAAGTTGCCGAAAGGAAATAGTTCTAATCGCGCGGTATATCCGTATCCGGACGATCTCACAGTCTGATTCAATCCTTCTCCTTGGGAGAATGCGAATTTCTCTTTGATGTAGAATTTCTCTCCGATCAGCTGCTTACCATGCAATTGTACTCCTGCGTCTCGGTCGAGTGTGAACCTGCTGTTGAGCAAAGAGCGATCAACGAATTGAAGCTTTTGAGAAGAGATGACACGCTCCATGTTTCCCGGTAGCTTGGTCTGACCAAACCATAGTTCCCAATTCCTGTTCTTGTCAAATACCCATTTGATCACGGCATCCAATACGAATCCGTTATGTACGTCATACTCGAACTTATATTTCAGCCTTCTGGACTTGGTGGCCCAACCATCACCTTTGATCCTAGCCCGTCTTACTCTGAAACGGTCTTCATATACAGAGGTATTCCCATCTTGTTCTTCGAATTGTATTCCCTCATACTGGGTCTGGAATCGGAAGGCGATCTTGGTGTACCAAGTCGAATCTTCGGCCACTTTATTGAATAACCCTTTTCCAAATGGGGTATGGGTAGTGTCTTGGTCTTTGCCATTCTGTGCAGATGTACAGAACACAAGAAACATACTGAAAAAGGCTAAGAACGCTGAACGGCCCATAATGAGTGCAATAAAAAAATTCAGCGACAAAAATTCGGATTTAATACAAGGGTAAGATCGATTTAGCGTAGGCTTAACAATTGAATAACATATTGAGATGATTCATTTGCTCTTCAACCCCTTGTATTCAAGCTTTTTGAGTTGATTTACATCCCGCTTCGCTATTGAACCCGACCTAAATGTTAACTGATCGTTAACCTTCGGCCCATGATCGGTAGTGGAGGTGTCCTTCTTTAGTTTTGCGCCAGTAAAATCGAACCAGATGTTCACAAAACAGTTTCTGCTAGCATCCGTATTATCTCTTTCTGTCCTTTTCATATCAGGGCAGGATAGTACGCAGGTCACCCCCGTGGCGATCAGTCAAATAGAAGTGACCAAGGATTTCTTCAAGTCGGTCATAGGGAAGGGCAAAGAGGAAGCGGTAGAGGTCTCCTGGTTGCTGGATTATGATCATATAGAATTCCTTAGGGGCAAGCAGGTACTCATCAAGTACAACACGGATATTGGCGCTAAGCGTGCAGAGAAGGGTCTGGATTCAGAGTGGAAATATGCAGGTCCCGTTCCCGCTACAGATGTAAAATATATGGTCGATGACCTGATCGGAAATGAGAAGTACGTCTTCTACGTGGGATTACCAGCAAAAGGTGAGGTCCCTTCAGTCGAAACAGAGAATGTTGTGTGGTCAGACAAGGTCAAGGTGAAGACCGAACGGGGCTGGGGTGTTATGAAGCTCCTGATCCTACTTGGAGCCTTGGGGCTATTCATTTTCGGAATGAAGATCATGAGTGATGGATTGCAACGAGCCTCAGGTAGGAAGCTCCGCCAGATGCTAAGTTCCATCACTGCCAATCGGGTCAAAGGTGTTATCACCGGCTTCTTCTCCACGGCCATCGTCCAGTCATCATCCGTCACTACGGTGATGACGGTAAGTCTGGTCAATGCGGGATTGCTCAATCTCAGGCAGTCCGCTGGAGTGATGATGGGAGCCAATATCGGTACCACGATCACAGCGTGGTTGGTCCTTTTGCTCGGATTCAAAGTGAGCATCTCCAGTTATGCGCTCATGCTGATCGCTTTGGGAGCGCCCTTACTTTTCATGTCATTTCCCAAGGCAAAGGAGATCTCCAATGCGATCATCGGGTTTGCAATTCTCTTCATCGGCCTGCAATTCTTGAAGGATGCGGTTCCAAATCTGGACAAGGATTCACCCATCGTTCAATTCTTCGTCAATTACAAGGACACCCCGGTACTGAGTAATCTGATGTTCGTGCTGCTTGGTGCCTTAGTCACCATTGTTATCCAATCCTCATCTGCCGCCATGGCCCTGACCTTGACCATGGTGTCCAAGGGGATCATACCATTCGATGTAGCCTGTGCCATGGTACTGGGTGAGAATATCGGAACCACGATCACCGCTGAGCTCGCCTCATCAGTAGGAAATGTACATGCGAAGCGATCTGCCAGAATCCACTCCATGTTCAATATCGTAGGGGTGACCTGGATGCTGATCATCTTTCCTTTCTTCATCGAATTGGTCGGTTTTTTCATCGCAGGATCGGAGTTCGATGCTTCGAACCCAGAGATGGCCAATTCAGGGATCGCACTGTTCCATACCATGTTCAATCTGGCCAATGTATTGGTGATGATATGGTTCGTACCGCAATTGGTGACTTTGGCAGAGCGTACAGTGAAGTCACGTGGAGATATCGATGAGGAATTCAAATTGCAACACATCGGAAGCAATGTAGTCGCAGGCCCTGGTGTTGGTCTGTTGGAGGCCAAGAAGGAAGTGGCCCATATGGGACAGGTCACTGCCCGTATGTCCACATTTGTCAGGAAATTGATCAACGATCCGGATAAGAAGACACGTAATAAACTCTATAAGAAGATCCATAAATATGAAGAGATCACCGATCGATTCGAAGTGGAAGTGGCCCAGTTCTTAGAGAAGATCGCCAAGTCTGAGATGAGTGAGGCAAACTCTGTAGAGGTAAGGAGTATGCTGAGTATCACCAATGACCTCGAGCGCGTAGGAGACATATTCTACCAAATGTCGAAGAATTTGGAGCGCAAAGAGATCGAGAAGGTCTACTTCGACCCCAAGCAACGCGAGAATCTCAACTCCATGCTCGATCTGGTCGACAAGGCC
The DNA here is from genome assembly GCA_013001705.1 of Flavobacteriales bacterium. Classification (NCBI taxonomy): domain Bacteria; kingdom Pseudomonadati; phylum Bacteroidota; class Flavobacteriia; order Flavobacteriales; species Flavobacteriales bacterium. The sequence continues at coordinate 6,993 of JABDLZ010000074.1, read as the reverse complement.
TTTGCCATCATGAACGAGAATCTGGAGGCCGAATATGGTGCGATCAGTATCGACAAGGCCAAAGATGTCGAAAGGGATATCAATACCTACAGGAACGAATTGCGTAGAAAGCATCACACCAAGCTGACCGAAGGTGATGACAATATCCAAGGCAGCATGGTCTATCAGGATCTGTTCTTCCAATGTGAAAAGGTGGGAGATCACATCATCAATGTAAGCGAGGCCGTTGACGGCCAGATCTGAGCCCTCTCTTTAGAATATATCGAGTTATGGAACAGCCACAGAAAGAGAAGAATCGACTATTGGAAGTGGCCTCCGTCTTCTTCAAGCTTGGAATCATCGGATTCGGTGGGCCTGCAGCCCATATAGCCATGATGGAAGAAGAAGTGGTGACCAAGCGCAAGTGGATGGACCGTCAGCACTTCTTGGACCTGATGGGGGCGACCAATCTCATCCCAGGTCCCAATAGTACGGAGATGACCATGCATTGCGGCAAGGAGCGAGCAGGATGGTTGGGGTTGTTCGTAGCTGGGGGCTCCTTCATTTTTCCGGCAGTCGTTCTCACTTTGCTCCTGGCCTATTTCTATGTGGAATATGGCGAGACTCCAGCTATCGCACCTCTGATAATCGGGATCAAACCGGCTGTCCTGGCTATCATAGCAGGGGCCATTATCAAACTCGGTAAGAAAGCCCTGAAGAGCACCTTGATCGGTGTTATCGGGGCTGTAGTGTTGATTGCTGCCTTTGCTGGATTGACGGAGGTATTGGCCATTCTCATGGGAGGGGTCCTGGCATTGCTTATACTGGGAATACGGGGAGGAGATTCACTTCGGTGGACGGTCTTGTTGGGCATACCTCAGATAGCGGACCAATTGAATCAGACCGTATCAACGAGCAAACTCTTCTTGGTCTTTCTCAAGGTCGGTAGTATTCTCTTCGGGTCGGGATACGTACTGGTGGCTTACTTGCAGGGGGAACTGGTCGACAAACTCGGCTGGCTTACGCAGAGTGAGCTATTGGATGCGATCGCTATCGGTCAATTCACACCAGGTCCCGTGCTGTCCACTGCGACTTTTGTGGGGTATCAAGTAGATGGCTTCGCTGGAGCGGCTGCGGCCACTATCGGCATATTCCTACCGTCCTTCCTATTCGTTCTCCTCCTCAATCCACTCGTGCCCAAGCTGAGATCCTCCAAGGCCGCAGGTGCCTTTCTGGATGGAGTCAACATCGGAGCCGTGGCGATCATGATCGCGGTTACTTTGGAGTTGGCATATTCTGCTTTGGTCGATTGGCGCGCATGGGTGATCATGGCTGTGGCTTTATTTTTCACCTTCGGCCCGAAAAAATTGAGTTCGGTCTATATCGTGCTATTGGGGATGCTACTGGGATATGCGCTCTATCTCATTCCTTGACTTAATATGGCGTTCTTCTTCCCTTAACTATTCCATAAGCTTGGGGAACTAATTTTGGCTTGAGATGAATAAACCAGCACGTACCAAAATCCTTCTTGTGGATGATGAAGAGGATATCCTTGATCTCGTAGGATATAATCTGGTCAATGAAGGCTATGAGGTCCACACAGCAGCCAATGGGAAAGAAGCCATCCAGATTGCTGATGAGATAATCCCCGATCTTATTCTGTTAGACGTCATGATGCCTGAGATGGATGGCATGGAGACCTGTACTATCATCAGAGAGAATGAGAAACTCAAGACTTGCCTGGTCGCTTTCCTATCGGCCAGAGGGGAGGATTACTCGCAAATAGCAGGTTATGATGTAGGTGCTGATGATTATATCACAAAACCCATCAAACCACGAGTGTTGATGAGTAAGGTGAAAGGGCTTCTCCGGAGAAAAGAACTCATGGATACTCAACATGCTCCAAATGAAGGGGTCATCATCGACAAGGAACGCTACGTAGTGATCAAGGATGGCGAGGAGCTGAATCTGCCTAAGAAGGAGTTCGAATTACTGTCTTTGCTCGCTTCCAGACCCGAGCATGTGTTCACACGTGATCACATACTTTCAGCCGTTTGGGGAGAAGATGTAGTGGTCGGTGGACGTACGATTGATGTCCATATCCGTAAATTGCGGGAGAAGATAGGGGACAAGCGTATTCAGACCATCAAAGGGGTAGGGTACAAGTTCCGCAACCAGAATAATGAATCCTAGACTCGGGGTATTTCTCGCTTCATTTCTTGTAAGCATCGGTTCGACCTGCCTCTTGTGGTTTTTCATTTCAGGAGTCGATCTCACATCACTGCTCTTACTCTTTCTCGGAGTATGGGTCATCTGCTCATTGGTGTTCTATTTTTTTACGGATAGATTCCTGGTCAAGAGCCTTCTCCCCATCTACCGCACGATCTTCAGCATGACCTCCAAAGAGAAGAGACAGCAGAGACTCGATATCATGGAGAATCCGCTGGAAGAAGCCGAGAAGAACGTTTCTGACTGGGCAGTACAACGCATAGCAGAGATTCGCGAGTTGCAGGCCAAGGATGATTACCGTAAAGAATTCATCGGCAATCTGGCCCATGAACTCAAGACCCCATTGTTCAACATACAAGGCTATGTAAGCTCATTACTTGAAGGGGCAATGTATGATGAACGAGTAAAAGAGAAATTCTTAATCAAAGCGAATAAGAATATCGAGCGCATGGTGCGAATCGTAGAAGATCTGGATGTGATCACACACTTGGAGCATGAACGTCTTCACATGGAAATACAGGCCATGGATATCGTCAAGTGCACCCAGGAGGTGGTAGAGAACCTGGACAGAAAGGCTGAAAAAAAGAAGGTGAGATTGATGATCCGAGCAGAAGAGGCTATCATGGTCATGGGAGATGAATTCAGGATCTCACAGGTCTTTACCAACTTGATCAACAATGCGATCACCTACGGTAGGCCAGGGGGAAAGGTCGAGGTCGATTTCATCGATTTCAAGGACCGTATCCTCATCGAAGTGACCGATGATGGACCGGGTATCGAGCCGGAAATGCTTCCACGGATCTTCGAGCGTTTCTATCGCGTGGACAAGAGCCGCAGCCGCGATGTCGGTGGTTCTGGTCTTGGGCTGGCTATCGTCAAGCACATCATCGAGGGTCACGGTCAATCCATCAATGCCAAAAGTGAGGTAGGCAAGGGTTCTACCTTCAATTTCACCTTGCAGAAGGCCAAGAATTAGGCTCCTTAATCCCCTACATTTGCCCTTCCAAATCCCATTCGATGAAGATCTCTTTCCATTGGCTCAAAGACTACGTTTCAACCGATCTGCCGGTAGATGAAGTAGCCCGTATCCTTACCGACACAGGACTGGAGGTAGAAGGCGTAGAAGACTATGAGAGCGTGACCGGAGGACTCAAAGGATTCCTGCTAGGCGAGGTCAAAGAAGTGAGCGACCATCCCGATGCCGATCGTCTGAGATGCACCAAAGTGGATGTCGGAAATGATGAACTCCTTGACATAGTATGTGGAGCACCCAATGTAGCAGTAGGGCAGAAAGTAGCAGTCGCCATAGTAGGCTGTGAGATACATATGCCGGATGGGAATTCCTTCACCATCAAGAAATCCAAGATCCGCGGCCAGGTATCTCAGGGAATGCTCTGCGCTGAAGACGAACTCGGCCTGGGCGAGGGTCATGACGGGATCATGGTGATCGACAGCGGTAAGACTCCCGGGACGCCATTGATAGAGGTACTCGATGTCTACACGGATAAGATCATCGAGATCGGTCTTACCCCCAACCGTTCGGATGCTATCTCGCACATCGGTGTGGCCCGTGATCTGGCAGCCGTTCTAAGCCTTTCTGAGCCCACCCGGGTCACCTGGCCAGAAGCAGATATCCAAAAAGGTCAAGGACAGACCATCCAGGTAGAAGTGCTCGATACGGAATCCTGTCCCCGATACACCGGATTGGAATTGGAGGACATCCACATCGCACCCTCTCCGGATTGGTTGCAGAACCGACTCAAGGCCATCGGTCTCAGTCCGATCAACAATGTGGTCGATATCACCAACTTCGTCATGCACGAGACGGGCCAGCCGCTCCATGCCTTTGATCGCGAAAAGATCGCAGGTCAGCAGATCAAAGTGCGCAAGGCCTCTCCCGGAGAGAAATTCACCACCCTGGATGAGGTGGAAAGGGAATTGCACGAAGAGGATCTGATGATCGCGGATGCTTCATCATCCATGTGCATCGGGGGAGTATTCGGAGGAATCGATAGTGGGGTCAGTGATACGACCACGGCCATCTTCTTGGAGAGTGCCGTTTTTGATCCGGTGAGCGTGCGTAAAAGCAACAAACGCCACGGTCTGAATACCGATTCCGGATTCCGTTTCGAGCGTGGTGTCGATCCCAATAGACCCTTATATGCCCTTCAGCGGGCGGCTTATCTTATCTGTCAGATAACAGGAGCACGCGTGTCCTCTGAGATCACCGATATCTACCCCAAGAAGGTCGAACCCTTGGAAATGGAATTCGATCTGGAGGCATGCTTCCGTCTCATCGGTCAAGAGATACCCCTAGAAGAGGTACGCACGATTCTCACCGCATTGGATATAGAGGTGCTCGCCAGCAATGGCAATTCATGGAACCTACGCATCCCTACCTACCGTGTGGATGTGACCCGACAGGCCGATGTGGTAGAAGAGATTTTGAGGATCTACGGATTCAACCGCATAGAAATGCCCGAGCAGTTGCGTAACAGCATCGTGCATAGCAGCGGTCCGGATAAACACGGGGCCAGACAGCGCACCACACTGCTCATGAATGGTATGGGCTATACCGAGATCATGTGTAACAGCCTGACCTCTGAGAAGCACGCTCGACTGTTGGATGGTGGGGAAGAGACCGCCATTTCCATGCTCAATCCATTGAGTCAGGATTTAGGAATACTCCGCCAAAGTCTCATGTGGGGGGCCTTGGAGACCATCGCCTACAATCAGAACCGGCAGATGCCGGATCTGAAAGGCTTCGAGTTCGGAAGCACTTATCTGAAAAAAGGGGAGGGATATCAGGAAAATGAACGATTGTCCATATTCCATACGGGAGTGCGCGATCAAGAGAATTGGGACGCTGAGAAGCGAGAAGCTGGATTCTATGATCTATCTGCAGTGGTTGAGGCCATCCTCACTCACTTCGACCTTGAAGATGTGCGTTCGACCGATTCCGACTCAGAGCTCTATTCTCAAGGTCTGGCATGGAAGAAAGGTGATCGTGTGGTCGCTACGGCCGGGATCGTCTCACCTAAGGTCACAAAGCATTTCGATGTCAAGCAGGAGACCTACTTTGCCGATATCGACTGGACCTACATCACCTCCCATGCCCATGGGAAGAAGATGAAGGTCAAAGAAATACCCAGATTTCCAGCGGTACGAAGGGATTTCTCCCTGCTTCTGGACCAAGGAGTGAAGTTCCAGCGCATAGAGGAACTGGCCCGCAAGAGCGCAGGTCCTTTGCTCAAAGAAGTGGGACTCTTCGATGTCTATGAAGGGAAGAATCTACCTGAGGGTAAGAAATCCTATGCGGTCTCCTTCCACATCCAGGATGAGAACAAGACCTTGACGGATAAGGTGGTGGACAAGCTCATGCAGAAGATCCAATCCGGATTGGAGAAGGAATTGGGGGCAAGCCTGAGAGGCTGAACTCATTTCGATCAAGGACAGGCCTCACTCCTCTCTTGAATCAGGAATCTTGAATCATACTTCTCTCGAGCCTTTTACCTTTATCCCATGCCCACAGACTTTCGACCGGATACAGCCCAAGAATGGAAAGAGCGCATTCTCAAAGAGCTAAAGGGAGCTCCATTTGAGAAGGTAGTCTCACAGACAGCCGATGGTATCGAGATCCAACCCTTCTATGTGAAGGACGATCAGGAAACCATCTTGGACACGGGTCCCACCAGACCTTGGCGCATCCATCAGGACTTTTCCGGTAGCGCAGATAGAAATGCCTTGATCCTGGACGCCTTGGGTGCAGGAGTCGATTCCATCTCATTGAGCTGTGACAATCTGGAGGAGGATTTAAAAGACGTTCAGGTAGAGATCATTCGGATAGAGGTTGGAGGGACCGATTTCCATGTGTACTGGCCACAGTTCCTTGCCTCACGCGGTATCGATGAGAGTAAGCTTCATGGAGGCTATCGCTTCGATCCCTACGGGGTGATGTTGATGAACGGCCAATTCGATTCGGCCTCTTTCATTCCGGAAATGGTCAAGCTATTTGCAGAAAGCACGGCAAGTCAGAAGAACTGGAAGACCTTGTCTATCGAAGGGAATCGATACGCTGATGCAGGAGCGACTCCGGTACAGGAATTGGCCTTCTCGCTGGCCCAGGTCAAAGCCTATCTGGATATCAATCCGACCTTGGCACATGACCTTAGTGTCAGTCTGTCGGCAGACACCGTCTATTTCGAGACGTCCTGTAAACTTCGTGCATTCCGAATCCTCTGGGCCAACTTGCTCAGGGCCTTCGGTGTCTCGGCACCTCTGCACATCAAGGCCCGTAGCGGCACGCGCGACCTGGCGCCTATCGACCAGCATGGCAATCTGCTCCGGTCCACCTCTCAGGCCATGGCGGCCATCCTCGGGGGTGCCGATCGGGTGGAGCTGAGACCCTTTGATGGAAAAGGAGATGCATTCTCATTGCGCCTGGCCCGGAACATCCAGAAACTCTTGATCCACGAGTCCTATTTCGACAAGAACCTCAATCCGATGAAAGGCGCCTATCTCTTTGAAGAACTGACAGCTAAGATGGCCAAGATGGCATGGAACCTCTTCAAGGATATCGAATCCAAAGGGGGATGGCTACACTTCGTAAAAGAAGGATACATACAGAAGATGGTCCATCGCTCAGCGGAAGACTACGTGGAGGAGATAAATAGCAAGGAACGCATTTGGCTGGGGGTCAATACACATCCGGACCCGGATCAGCCGGAATGGAAGGGGATGGAGGTAGCATTCGATGGGCGTACCCTGCCTATCCTCAAAAACAAG
>JABDLZ010000073.1 GCA_013001705.1 Flavobacteriales bacterium | reverse complement strand
GATCTACCCTTTGCAGTGGACCTCAATCAGGGCTGCAGAGATAGAGAAGAGGCTGCTCTACTCATAGAAGCCTTGGAAGATTTTGCTTGCCGCCTCGTGGAACAGCCCTTGAAAGCCTCGGATCATGAAGGGCATCGTTGGCTGGGGGAACGTGTGAGCATTCCCATAATCGCAGATGAATCCATACGGAATGAGGATGACTTAGGCCAATTTCACGAAGTCTATGCCGGAGTGAATGTGAAGGTCATGAAATGTGGTGGTCTGCTCCAAGCGCAGCGCATGCTCCGCTTCCAAGCTTCGCAGACGGATAGTCGGCCATTCATAAAGGTCCTGGGCTGTATGTCAGAATCTACACTGGGAATCTACACGTCTTCCGTCCTGGCACCGCTCAGCGATGTGGCCGATCTGGATGCACCCTATCTCAGCGCCAACGACCCCTTCGAGGGATTCAGGATCATCCATGGAAGAATAGAACGGGACGATTCTGTCCGTCTGAAAGGCGGTCTCTCACTCGGATAGGATAGGGTCTACGGACCAACCCGTACCTTCACCCCATGTCAAAGGCCATCGCCATCGATTTCGGACTCAAACGCTGCGGTATCGCTATCACGGATGAACTCAAGATGATCGCCAGCCCACTGGAGACCGTTCCTGCCGTGGACTTGGAGACCTTTCTGGCCAAGCTCTTCGAACGTGAGAAGGTAGATACCATCGTCATCGGTCTGCCTGTCTCCTTGGATGGTAGCGACACCGATATCACACCCAACGTGCGCTTGCTCAATGAGCGCCTGCACATGCTCTATCCCGAAAAGCAGGTCTGTCTCTACGATGAGCGCTTCACTTCCAGCATGGCCGGTCAGGCACTGGTGGATTTCGGTATGAAGAAGAAGGACCGCCAGAAGAAGGAGAATCTGGACATGACCAGCGCAGCCTTGATTCTACAGGGCTATCTGCGCAGCCTCACTTCTTAGCTACATTTCTCTGAGAACCCAGCACTGCCTTTTCGTACTTTTGCGGCCGATTTGATTGAAGGTGACTTTACCCATTGTAGCATACGGTGACCCGGTTCTGAAGAAGATCTGTGAACCCATCGATCCCGACCATCCCGAATTGGGAGGGCTGATCGAGGATATGTTCGAGACCATGTACGAGGCCAGTGGAGTAGGCCTGGCCGCTCCGCAGATAGGTAAGAGCATACGTCTCTTCATCGTGGATGCCAGCCCTTTTGCCGAAGATGAGAATCTGGAAGAAGAAGAGCGGAAATTCCTCAAGGATTTCAAGCGGGTCTTCATCAATGCAGAGATGGTCGAGGAAGAAGGAGAGCTCTGGGAATTCGAAGAAGGCTGTCTCAGTATCCCCGATATCAGAGAAGCCGTGAAGCGTGAGCCTACCATCACCATCAATTACCTGGATGCTGATTTCAATGAGCAGGAAGAGACCTTGACCGGCTATGCAGCCCGTGTGGTGCAGCATGAGTATGATCATATAGAAGGCGTACTCTTCACTGACCGTATCGGTTCCTTCCGCAGAAGATTGCTCAAGGGGAAACTCAATGATATCGCCACCGGGAATATCGAGCCACGGTATAAGATGCGATTCGCAAAAAAGAAAAGGAGATGAGATCAAGGAATTTCCTGATAGTGATCCTATTGCTTGGATCGATGGCCTGCACCACAGCTGCAGAGCGTATCGGACAGATCGAACAGTTGGAGATCGCTATGTTCGACAAGGACAAGAAATTCGATGAGGACATAGCCCGCGACCTCATGGGCGATTATGAGCAGTTCGCAGAGGAATTTCCAGAGCATGAGATGGCTCCGGAATTCTTGGACAGAGCGGCCAATATCGCCCGACAGCTCAAGGAGTATGAGCGCGGACTGGAGAACTACCAGACCATCGTGGTTCGCTATCCGGATTTCGAAAAGATCATCGAGACCAAATTCCTCATCGCCTTCATGTACGATGTGGAGCTCAAGAACAAGGAAAAGGCCGAGGAGAAGTACAAGGCCGTGGCCGAGCAGTACCCCGACCATGTATTTGGAAAGAATGCCAAAGACCGTCTGGTCACCTTGCATATGTCCGATGAGGAACTCATCGAATTCTTCAATCAGAAGAACTCCAGACAGTAGTTCTATACCCTCTGATATTCATGTGTTTATGTGCTTATATCGTTATGATTTAGCACAGATACTTTTCCCCAATTTCCGTGGAAGAATATGTAGACAAGCTGTCTACGCTCATCCTATAGGGATTCTTCATTTATCATACTTTGGCACAGACCTTGAAATCCTCAAGGGAAAGACCGCGTATGACTATTTCGACCAATACGATCAGAACGGTACTCCTCATCCTACTATCGATGAGCATCGGATGTACCACTTCCAAGTCCTTGATGAAGGACGGGTTCAAGTATGAAGAGGCCGGTATGTACGAAGATGCCGTCAAAGCCTATAAAGCCTCACTGGCCCGGAAGATGACCAATGTGGAATCCCGCACCGGATTGCGCAATGCCGGTCAGCGTGTGCTGGATGATATGCTGGATGAGTTCAATCGCTCATCCATACTCGGGCGTATGAAAGAGGCGGTGTATAGCTTCCAGATAGCAGAGGATTTCAAAAAGGAGGTCAAGAAATACGGAGTGGATCTGGATATCCCCGATCACTACTTTATGACCTATACCCAGTTGGAGAACAACTATCTGGACGATCTCTACGAAGAAGGTCTGGCCTATTTGGATGAAGAGGACTTCGATCAGGCCCGCACCCGATTCGATGAGATCATGGGCCTCGATGCAGACTACAAGGATGTACACATCCTTCAGAACACGGCCATTCTGGAGCCCAAATACCGCAGAGCACAGAACTTCATGGATGCCGGCCAGTACCGCGATGCCTATCGCGAATACCTGAGCATCATTAATC
>JABDLZ010000072.1 GCA_013001705.1 Flavobacteriales bacterium | reverse complement strand
TTTCCATCCCCTGCTCTACTGGACCGACAAGGACATCTATCAGTATCGCATGGCACATGACCTGCCAGAACACCCTTTGGAGCAAAAAGGCTATTTCAGCATAGGCTGTGAACCCTGCACCATACGCATAGACACCTCCTCAGGGCGCGATGGACGATGGTTTGGAATGAATAAGACCGAGTGTGGGCTGCACTTGGAATTAAAAGAAGGATTGAGATGAGAATATTGGTCACTGGAGGAGCCGGATACATAGGCTCGGAGATCGTACGGACACTGGCTGATTCTTCAGATGTCCATGAAGTGGTGGTCTATGACAATCTGAGCAGACCGAATTACAACCTCTTTTTGAATAGGGATAAGATCCGCGGAAAGGTCCGATTCATCCAAGGTGAATTGTTGGACTCCCGTAATCTGAAACTGGCTCTCGAAGGCATAGACTGGGTCATCCATTGTGCGGCCCGAGTCATCTCTCCATTCTCCGATCAACTATCCCACAGTTTCGAGCAGGTCAATCACTGGGGTACGGCAGAGTTGGTCTATGCCATCGAGGAGGTCGGCACCTCTCGATTGACACATCTGAGCAGTTCGTCCATCTATGGTAGTCATCTAGAGCCCGTAGGAGTTGGTGACATACCCAACCCGCAGACCTTCTACGGCATCTCAAAACGCAGGGCCGAGGAGCATGTCGAGCGATTGATAGCTACTGGTCATGATTCTCAGATACTCCGGTGCGGAAACGTATACGGATTCAGCAAGAGTATGCGATTCGACACGGTGATCAATCGCCTACTCTTCGATGCACATTTCAGAGGTCGTGTCGTGATACATGGAAGCGGAGAACAATACCGTGCATTCATCCATATCAGAAGCATCGCTGACCTTTTTGCTAAAATGGCTACAGAGAGGATTACATCTGGGACATTCGACTTGGTAGAGATGAATCTCAAGGTCAATGAGATCGCTCAGACCTTGAAGAATATCTATCCAGAGATGGAGATGCTGTTCATCGATCAGAACATGAAGATGCGTGAGATCCAAATCCGAACGGAGTCGCAACTGGCACCATGGACACCAAGGACCTCAGTCGATCTGGAGAAGGACCTGATCGAGTTCCGAGATCACTTCTCGTTCTGAGTAAAGACTCAATCCATCAGGCTCACCTGCTCCTGCCTCACAATGTTCATGTTGGGTAGTCCGTACATGGAGGTCACCTTCCCATTGAAACATACCTTCTCATTCAGGAGATACTCCTTATGGATTCCATCGAAATTATTGAAGTCCTTCTTACGTACATAGACATTGAAGACCGTATTTGGGAACTTCTTATCCACGTTGAGCCAATAGTTACCTGAGCTGCTGAAACGTGTGCTCACCACAGTGCCGCATACCCTGACCTTGTCTTGAGACCCCATCCACCGCTTGGCCTGTGTGGTATTGATGTGTCCGGGTGGTAGAGAAGGAGCATATAAAGGCTCCACACCATCCCAGGTGGATTCAGGAAACCAGTCGGAGATGTTCATCTGAGATTCTTGTTCATCACTAGCCAGTGCAGAGAAGAAGTCATAGCCGGTGATCTCTTCGGCCCGATCGATACTCATGGCATGATCCGAATTGTGGCCATCGAGCGGTCTGTTATCCATGATGAATGCCACTCCTCTCCCATGTACATCATCCCAGACCACTTTGGCATAGCGCTGGGGTATGGGCAATTGATGGACACCGCGTTCTATGCGCTCAGCATCAGCATCTATGATAGGTAGAGTGACCACATAGAGTGGCACCTCGTTCCGGAGGACATAGGCGCGAAGCGTAGCTTCGAGTTCTGCCCAAGATTCCCGATTGAAATCCGGATGCTGGGGGCTCATATTCGAGTAGAAGTAACTCTCAGAAAGTGCAGTACGGTTCCAACTGAAATCAGCCGATGGCGCCAAGTGACCTCGATCGTAGCCGAATCCGTCATAGACATAGCTGCTGTCGGGCTGGAGTTCCTTGAGGAAATAATCGGCCTCTACCGCATCACCTTCTACCAAAGGGTCGTCCCGGAAATCATTGGTACGGCCAAAGCCACCCTTAGCGATATCAGGTGAGATGATATGTGCGACCCAGGCCGCTTGACGTGAGGATGCATCGAATGAGACCACCATGGCCGAATGTGAAATATACTCCTCTGAAGGAAGGCCACTTCTGTGCAAGTCGTTCAGGAGCACCTCGGATTTCAAGTGCTCGATCCTCATCTGAAGAGAATCGATCATAGTCTCATGGTGCGCTATCTGAGTCTCTAAGCGCTCTACCTCGGGGATGATTTCTTGAGACTTCAATTGAAGACTTAGAAGTCCCATCAAAGCCCATGGAAGGATATATCTCTTTGCTACACTCATTGAGCTGAACTAGGTGTTGAGTTCTTTCGCATGCGCATATTGAGGAATTCTACCAGTAAGGAGAAGGCGATCGCGAAGTATAGATATCCCTTCGGTATCACGCCTACTTCCCTTCCCATGACCTCGGCATGTGCAAGATGCATGCCTTCTGCGATCAACATGAATCCGATGAGGATCAAGAAACTCAGACCGAGCATCTGGACCGTAGGATGTTTCTGGACGAATGACCCTACTGGATTTGCGAAGAGAAGCATGATGATGACCGAGACCACAACGGCAATGACCATCAGCATCAAAGCCCCTTCCATCCCATTGGTCATACCCACTGCAGTGAGTATGGAGTCGAATGAAAAGACGATGTTAATCATCGTGATCTGCACGATCACCGAACTGAAGCTCTTGCCCTTGGCCGTGCTGTCCAGATTATGATGTCCATCTCCTTCCACCTTATCGTGTATCTCTGAGGTACTCTTGTACAACAGGAATAGACCTCCGATCAAAAGAATGATGCTCTGCCCTGAAAAGCCCGCACTCATCCATCCCCAATCCACACTGATCCAAGGCTCCTGCATGCTGATCAACCAACTGATACCGAGCAGCAATACCAAACGCAGGACCATGGCCAATATCAGACCGATATTAGTCGCCTTCTTCCCTTCTGCCTCAGGTAATTTGCTGGAAGAAATGGAGATGAATATGATGTTATCTATTCCCAAGATGATCTCCAAGAAGACCAAAGTCAACAGGACCACCCAGACATCCGGATTCATGAATATTTCCATAGCACAGATTTTTCGAGCTCAAGTTTACGGTATTCAGAAAGATCGACTCGTCATGGAGTTCCTCCACATGGAGAAATGAGCTGATAGAGCTAAATTTGCAGCCCTTGAATCATCAGCAGACCGCAGCATATTACACCTTGGGATGCAAATTGAATTTTGCAGAGACCTCCACCATTGCCAGGCAATTGAGCGATGAGGGATTTGCACGGGTCGATTTCGAGAACGGTGCGGACGTGTATGTCATCAATACCTGCTCTGTCACAGAACAAGCGGACAAGAAGTGTCGCAACATCGTACGCAGGGCCTTGGGGCACAATCCGGAGGCATTTATCGCTGTGGTGGGTTGCTATGCCCAGTTGAAGCCCAGCACCATCGCTGAGATCGATGGAGTGGATGTGGTTCTGGGAGCCAACGAGAAATTCAACATTGCCGAGTACATCGATCCTTCCAGAAAACATTTGGAGACCTTGATACGAAACTCTCATATCAAGGAGACCAAAGAATTCATCCCATCTTGGAGCGCAGGTGACCGTACGCGAAGTTTCTTGAAGATCCAGGATGGCTGCGATTACTTCTGCTCCTTCTGCACCATCCCCCTGGCCAGAGGTAGAAGTCGCAGTGGATCGGTCACTCAGGTCATACAGAATGCTCGGGAGATCAGCGCTCAAGGCATCAAGGAGATCGTTCTCACAGGGGTCAACATCGGTGATTTCAAGAATGATCAAGGAGAAAGATTCATCGATGTGGTCAAGGCCTTGGATCAAGAAGTTTCCATTCACAGGCTGCGCATATCCAGCATCGAACCCGATCTACTGAGCGAGGAGATCATAAATACGGTGGCTGCTTCTGATCGTTTCATGCCGCATTTCCACATTCCCCTACAAAGCGGAAGCGACACCCTGCTCAAGGCCATGCGAAGGAGATATGACACGGAACTCTATAGATCCCGAATCGAATACATCCGTTCCGTATTGCCCGAAGCCTGTATCGGGGTGGATGTGATCGTGGGCTATCCCGGAGAGACGGAAGATGAATTTCTGAAGACCGTTGAATTCCTTAAGAGCCTTGATGTCAGCTATCTACACGTATTCACCTATTCCGAACGTCCAAATACCACCGCAATACGTTCTTCTGAGAAAGTGGACATGGGCATACGTCAACAACGCAATAAGATCCTACGTATGCTCTCCCTGAAGAAGCAGCGTGCCTTCTATGAGAAATATCAAGGCAGAACCATGCGGGTGCTCTTGGAGGACAATGCTATCGATGGACGCATGCATGGTTTCACAGAGAACTATATCAAGGTTTCTCTACCCTACGACCCTAAGCAAGGCAATCAGATCATCGATGTACGCTTGGACAAGCTGAATAGCGATGGAGTATATGAATGCGTATCCTTGGAGCAGGAAAAAATTCTGACTTAGGCTGTATGTATCCAACCCTTTACCATGCCCTGAAAGATCTATTGGGCCTTGACCTCCCCTTCCTGAAACTGGTCAATTCCTTCGGATTCTTCGTAGTGCTCGCATTCATCGCTGCTGCTTGGACTTTGAGCAAGGAGATAGAGCGAAAGACCAAGTCGGGGCTTATACGGCCGGTAAAGAAAAAGGTGAATCGCGGTGTACCGCCCAGTATAATGTCCTATGTGACAAGTGCCTTGATCGGCTTCATAATCGGATACAAGTTGATCTATCTCGTATTCGATTCTTCGGTACTCTCTGACGCACCCAGCTATCTATTCAGCAGTGAAGGGAGTATGATCGGAGGTCTGATAGGTGCAGCAGGGCTATTCTACCTGAGATACAGGGAGTGGAAATCCGAAAAATCCCAATATCCGACTGAAACGGAAGAGGAATATATGGTTCCTGCTCGAGAACATGCTAATAATCTAGCAGTTCAAGCGGCTATCTGGGGATTCATTGGGGCAAAGCTCTTCTTCATTTTCGAAGATCCCGATCATATCAAGACCTTCTTCACCAACTTCTCCGTCAACAGTGTCTTGAGCGGATTGACCATCTATGGCGGCCTGATTCTGGGTACCATCGGTGTGCTACGCTATTTCTCTAAGAACGGCATCCCTCCGCTCGTGGGAGCAGATGCAGCGGCTCCTGGCTTTCTTCTGGCATATGGAATCGGACGGATAGGCTGTCAGGTATCAGGAGATGGGGATTGGGGGATTGTCAATACTGCAGCCAAGCCCAATAGTCTCTCATGGCTTCCTGATTGGATGTGGGCATACGACTATCCGAACAATGTGAACGGTGTGGGTGTTCCACTACCGGATGAGGCGACCATCTTCGAAGGATACGGGACTCATCTGGTACCACCTGTATGGCCTACGCCCATCTATGAGACCTTGATGGCCGTGGGTCTGTTCTTGATCCTCTGGGTGCTGCGAAAACGCCTCAAAGCAATAGGTGCCATATTCTTCTTGACCTTCGCATTCAATGGAATCGAACGATGGTTCATCGAGAAGATCCGCGTCAATGAGAAGATCGATTTCTTGGGTCTATCCCTCACACAGGCCGAGTACATTTCCATTCTCATCACCTTGATCGGGGTGATCGGATTCATCTGGGTAATGCGTAAAAGACCTTCTGTCGATGTCAGTACTTGACCTGGACACTCTCCGAGATGAAGTAGTTGCGATCAGCCGCAGAATCGGAGATTGGATGAAGAATGAGCGTATCGACTTCAAATCCAGTGATGTAGAGACCAAGGGTTTCAACAATTTCGTCTCCTATGTAGATAAAGAGGCAGAATCTCGATTCGTGAACTTCCTTGGGGATCTGGTACCTGAAGCCGGATTTATCGCAGAAGAAGGGACCAGTGACAAAGTGGGCGACCGCTATCAGTGGATTATCGATCCCTTGGACGGCACGACCAATTACGTGCATGGGATACCTATGTACTGCACGAGTGTGGCCTTGATTGACAAGGATGAACTCCTGCTGGGGGTCATCTATGAGCCCAATGCGCAGGAGTGCTTCCACGCTATAAAGGACGGAGGGGCTTTTATGAATGATAGTTCCATACAGGTCTCAGAGTGCGGGGAGTTACTTCAAAGTCTGATCGCCACAGGTTTTCCCTATGATGACTTCGAGCGTCAGGATGAATACTTCCAGATATTGAAGCATTTCAC
>JABDLZ010000071.1 GCA_013001705.1 Flavobacteriales bacterium | reverse complement strand
GACGGCCAAGAATCACGGTGTGAGAAAGACCATCGCTCTGGTGGAGAACATGGACTATATCCATATCTCCCAAGGCGTAGGGGTAGATACCATGATCAATAAGCGGCTCATCGCAGCCAATTTCATCTTCCGATACATACGCAAAGGGGATGTGATGGCCATGGCGGGCCTACACGGTGCGGACTGTGAGGTATTGGAATTCGAAGTGAATCCCACTGATGCGATCCATCACAAGAGTATCAGCAAGATCAAATTTCCCAAGGGTGCGCGTATAGGTGGTGTGATACGCGATGGGGTCGGGATCATTCCTGATAGGGATTTCCTCTTCCGAGAAAAGGACTTGGTCGTAGTGCTTTCCAAACCGGAATGCATCAATAAGGTCGAGAAATTCTTCGCCTGATGATCAAGTACAGGATCGTCCTCAAATTCCTGAGTTTTTTATTGATGTTCAACGGTGGCTTCATGCTGCTGACCTTACCAGTAGCCTGGTATCACAGAGAAGCCGTGACCGCGGGGATGGTCACTGCCTGTTTGATCACCTTGGCGATCGGTGCCATCGGATTTCTACTTACTCGGTCGGCCAGTGGAAAAGATATGCGTAAACGAGAGGGATTCCTCGTAGTGGCGCTCGGTTGGTTCTCGATGTCCGTCTTCGGATGCCTCCCCTACCTCTTGACCGGATCCATCGATGGAGTGACCAATGCCTTTTTTGAGACGGTGTCCGGCTACACGACCACCGGTGCGACCATCCTGGATGATATCGAGTCCATGCCCAAAAGCATCTTGCTGTGGAGAAGCCTGACCCAGTGGATCGGAGGTATGGGGATCATTGTATTAGCTGTAGCCATCCTCCCGATACTCGGCATCAGTAGCGTACAGCTATTCAGCGCAGAAGCCCCTGGACTCCGGCCGGATAAGATTACGCCACGTATCGCTGATACGGCCAAGCGTCTCTGGTTGATCTACCTGAGTCTGACCCTTGTGCAAGCCACACTTCTTACTACGGCTGGAATGAGCATCTATGATGCGATCAATCACAGTCTCACGACCATCTCTACCGGTGGTTTCTCCACCTATCAGGCGAGCATCGCACATTTCGACAGTCCACTCATCGAGTACATCATCACCTTCTTCATGTTCTTAGGAGGGACCAATTTCATATTGATCTATTGGCTGCTCAAGGGACGTTTCACCAAACTCTGGGAGAACGAAGAGTATCGATTCTATGTCAGTGGATTGTCCGCATTCATCATTATCGTGACCATAGCGCTGAGTGTACAAGGAAATTATGGCATTGAAGAGAGTTTCCGCAAAGGGGCTTTCCAAGTGGTGTCATTGATGACGACCACGGGATATGCCACTGCCGATTACACCGCTTGGGGCTCGGGATTGACCATGTTCGCCTTCCTGCTTCTATTTGCCGGAGGGAGTTCTGGATCGACAGCAGGTGGAGTCAAGATGATCCGTCATCTGATCCTATTCAAGAACGGGGCGGCAGAATTGCGGAGACAGATGCATCCATCAGCAGTGATCCCTATCCGGGTCAACAACCATTCTCTGGCCTCTGAACTGACCTCGGCCGTTCTAGCCTTCATCATGTTCTATATCATCGTATTTGCCCTCGGATCCATCCTACTGGCGGCCATGGGTATCGATTTCGATACGGCCATCGGTGCAGTGGCCACTTCATTGGGGAATGTGGGTCCGGGTATTGCTGAGGTCGGTCCCAACTACACTTTCAACTTCCTTCCTACGGCTGCCAAATGGGAATTGGCATTACTGATGGTCATCGGACGATTGGAGCTTTTCACCGTGATCCTTCTCTTCACGCCCCATTTCTGGAGATTGGACTAAAGGATCAGTGGATGCCTTTAGCAGCTAGATAGCGCTCTGCATCCAGTGCGGCCATACAACCGGTGCCCGCAGCAGTGACTGCCTGACGATAGACCTTGTCTGCGGCATCTCCTGAAACGAATACTCCATCGATCTTGGTCTTGGCCGATCCGGGTTCCGGAATGATATAGCCGACCTCATCGATATCGAGCCATCCTTTGAAGATGTCGGTATTGGGCTTATGACCAATGGCTACGAAAAATCCGGTGACATCGAGTGTCGATTCTTCCTGGGTCTTGTTGTTGACCACACGTACTCCTGTGACACTGTCTTCTCCAAGCACTTCGAGCGTTTCGGTATTCCACAGGATCTCGATGTTCTCCAAAGAATTCACGCGATGCTGCATGGCTCTCGAAGCACGCATCTCATCCCTTCTCACCAGCATGTAGACCTTGTTACAGAGCTTGGCGAGATAGGATGCCTCTTCAGCAGCGGTATCTCCAGCTCCTACGATGGCCACATCCTGGCCTTTGTAGAAGAAGCCATCACATACAGCACAAGCAGAAACTCCTCCTCCGATATCTCTCAGCCGAATCTCCGATTCCAGCCCGAGCCACTTGGCACTCGCTCCGGTGGAGATGATGATCGTATGGGCTTCGATCCATTCCTTTCCATCTACACAGACCTTATGTACAGGTCCGGTGAAATCCACTTCGGTCACATGACCTATGCGTACTTCGGTATCGAATCGCTCGGCCTGGGCCTTGAACTCCTCCATCATCACGGGGCCGGAAATGCCCTCGGGATAACCGGGATAATTGTCCACATCGGTGGTCTGGGTCAACTGCCCTCCGGGCTCCATTCCGGTGTATAGCAATGGCTTCATATCGGCCCGTGCAGCGTAGATGGCAGCTGTGTATCCGGCAGGTCCACTACCGATGATCAAGCATTTGCGGATGGTATCGTTCGATGACATAGGAATCGTTCTAAAAAATGAGAGCGCTAAAGTACGTTTCTAGTGAAAGAGAAGAAGGACAAGCGAGCCTTTAGCTTGTTTTCCTGAAGTCGGCCCAACGAAGGTTGAGACCGATGTGATTGGTAGCTCCAGCTTGGTTATACACCACCCGCCCATAACTGATACGCATTCGTGCGATCTTGAGTCCTAGGCCCCATGAGAGACCTGCACCGCCCGGACGGTTGCTCAGTGCCAACTCGCTACGCCTTCTGAAATCATAGCCCAATCGCAAGTGGAAATTCTCCCCCAATAGGAATTCCATGCTGCCGTTGACATGCAATAATATCTGCTCGGCCAGATCGGCCTCCTCTACCGGGATCTCTTCACCAGTCAAAGGATCTGTCTGTCCGATATCGGCCGGATCGATATAGCTCAGGTCCCATTGTTGAAGATCGGAAAAGGTCAGGGTCATGCGCAGAGGAGAACGGCTCAAGCGCTTGGTCAAGCCCAGATCGATACCGATCGGCAATTGCTCTTTCACACCTTCGGTGTACTGGCTCAATGGCACTCCCAGATTCCGCACGACCAGCCCCATCATGAAATCCTGATTCTTGCTTCTGTAGGTAGCGGCCAGATCGGCTGCAATAGCCGATGACCGGTACTGCTCGAGTTGGGAATGAATGAACTTGATATTGGCCCCGACCCGGAAGAGTGAATCGATGCTGCGTCCGTGACTCAGCGTGAGGACCAGGTCAGAGGCGGAGAAGGTTCCTAATTCCTGATTGAACTCATCGCGCTCGGAGAAATCCCCATAGGATAAGTAATTGAGATGTGCCGCCCAAGTTCCGTACTCGCTCTGGTGATGGGCATAGCTGGCGGATGCTTGTCCCACATCTGCGAAAATACTCCCGTAATTCATCGAGAGCTGACCACCATCCACACTATCGAGTAGGGCCGGATTCCATAAAGCGAGGTCCACATCAGGATCCCAGACAGAAATGAATTTACCTCCAAGTCCTGCTACGCGTGCAGAATTGACCAGGTCGGTCACCATATAGGCGTTGTTTCCTCCCAATTGGGCATGAAGTCCACCTGTGAGG
>JABDLZ010000070.1 GCA_013001705.1 Flavobacteriales bacterium | reverse complement strand
GGTGGATAAGTCAAGGTGCTCATCTTGAGCATAAAAGCCTATTTTCACAGCTATACAAACACATTTTCAAACTGTAAAGACATGTCTTTAAAAGCAAAATATGAAAAGGTCCTCGATCTAGGAAAGGAGTTCGAGGTCAAAGACGGCTACGTGGAAGAAGAGCCCGGCAGACTGCGTATAGGTGGAGTCGCAGAAACACAGTACCAGAAGGATAAGATGTGGGACGAGATCAAACGTGCAGGTGGGGAGAGCCCTTCCGACATCGAAGCCGATATCAAAGTGGCCAATACGAACTACTACCACAAGCACACGGTCAAAAGCGGAGAGTCCCTGAGCCTCATTGCAAAGCACTACTATCGCGACCCCATGAAGTACAAGCAGATCTTCGAGGCCAACACCGATCAGTTGAAGAACCCGGATCTCATCCATCCAGGCCAGCAATTGGTGATTCCCAATCTGGGATAGATCGAGATTTCGGATAATGTTTTAGAGAAGCACCTTACAGAGGTGCTTTTCTCGTTCTATAATGGCTCTGTAAGCCCCGTCATTGTTGATAAAATGGGTGAACTAGGGCCTGAAACCCCTATGTTTATTGATAATTTCACCCGTTCTTATAGAAAATAAGGGCTCTAGAGAAGCAATGGCAGCGCAGAAAGTGACATACACAGAGGATAATATCCGCTCCCTCGATTGGAAAGAACACATCCGGATGCGTCCGGGTATGTACATCGGTAAACTGGGCAACGGAAACTCTTACGATGACGGGATCTACATCCTGCTCAAAGAGGTGATCGACAACTCCATTGACGAGTTCGTCATGGGGCACGGGAAGAAGGTCGAGGTGCAGATCAAGGACGGTAGTGTCACCGTGAGGGACTACGGCCGCGGTATTCCGCTCGGTAAGGTCATCGACTGTGTATCCAAGATCAATACCGGAGGTAAATACGACTCCAAGGCCTTCAAGAAATCCGTAGGGCTCAATGGAGTAGGTACCAAGGCCGTCAATGCCCTTTCTGGACATTTCCTCGTGGAGAGCTTCCGCGATGGGAAGGTGAAGCGAGCCGAGTTCGATACGGGAGAGCTACGCAAGGATGAGCGACTGGCCAAGACCGATGAGCGCAACGGTACACGCATCCGATTCACTCCGGATGAGAACATATTCAAGAGCTATGTCTACAAGTCGGATCACGTCATCCGATTGATCAAGAACTACTGCTATCTCAATCCCGGACTGAGCATCTGGTACAACAGTACGCGCTACTACAGTGAGAATGGCCTGAAAGACCTGTTGGAGGACCGCATGAGTTCCGCCCCGCTCTATCCCATCATCCACTTGAGAGGGGAGGATATAGAGGTGGCATTCACGCATACCCAAGCCTACGGTGAGGAATACTACTCCTTTGTCAATGGCCAGCATACCACCCAAGGAGGTACCCATCAAGGCGCCTTCAGAGAGGCGGTCGCCCGGACGATCAAGGAATTCTATGGCAAGAATTACGAGCCTACAGATATCCGTAGTTCTATTGTAGCAGCGGTGAGTATCAAGGTGATGGAGCCGGTGTTCGAGAGTCAGACCAAGACCAAGCTCGGCTCTACCGAGATCGAACCCAAAGGCAAATCCATACGCGCATTCATCGGTGATTTCCTCAAAAAGGACCTCGACAACTACCTGCACAAGAATCCCGAGGCGGCCGAGGCCATCGAGAAGAAGATCAAGCAGAGCGAGCGCGAGCGCAAGGATATGGCCGGTATCCGCAAACTGGCCCGCGAACGTGCCAAGAAGGCCAACCTGCACAATAAGAAACTACGCGACTGTCGGCTGCATCTGAATGACAACAAACAGACCGAGAAGTCCACAGAAACCACCATCTTCATCACAGAGGGAGACTCGGCCAGTGGATCGATCACCAAGTGCCGCAACGTGAATACACAGGCCGTATTCTCATTGAAAGGGAAGCCCCTGAATTCCTATGGACTCACCAAAAAGGTGGTCTATGAGAACGAGGAATTCAATCTCATACAAGCGGCCCTCAATATCGAGGACGGTCTGGAGAACCTGCGCTACAACAAGGTGGTCATCGCGACCGATGCTGATGTGGATGGGATGCATATCCGTCTGCTCTTGATGACCTTCTTCATCCAGTTCTTCCCCGACCTGGTGAAGGCACAGCATCTCTACATCCTTCAGACCCCGCTCTTCCGGGTGAGGAATAAGAAGGAGACACGGTATTGCTACAGTGAGGCCGAGAAACGTGAAGCGCTCGAAGCGCTCAGTGGCCGTACAGAGATCACCCGCTTCAAAGGGCTGGGTGAGATATCTCCGGATGAGTTCAAGTACTTCATCGGGGATGATATCCGATTGGAACCTGTCGTGATCGACTCGGATTCCAATCTGGAGAGTCTGCTCAAATTCTACATGGGTAAGAATACCCCGGACCGTCAAGAGTACATCATAGAGAATCTCAAGGTCGAGAAGGATGAGGCGGAGGAAGAAGAAGACGCTGAGCTGGAAGCTGCAAGCGCCTAGTGAGAATTATAGAATGGCTATAAATGGCTGAGGAAGAAGAGAATATACTACCTGAGAACGAAGGGACCGGAGAAGCAGAAGAATCCTCCGAGCAGTCGACCGATCACGCAGACGAATCCATCGTCAAGATCAGTGGCATGTATGAGGAGTGGTTCTTGGACTACGCCTCCTATGTGATATTGGAACGGGCCGTTCCGCACCTGCATGACGGGCTCAAGCCTGTACAGCGCAGGATACTGCACTCCCTGTGGGAACTGGACGATGGACGCTTCCATAAAGTGGCCAATGCCATCGGTAATACCATGAAGTATCACCCGCACGGGGATGCCTCCATCGGAGATGCCATGGTACAGATCGGGCAGAAAGAACTCATGTTCGATTGCCAAGGGAACTGGGGAAACACCCTCACCGGTGACCGAGCGGCCGCACCCAGATACATTGAGGTGCGACTCAGCAAGTTCGCCAAGAAGGTGGCCTTCAATCCCAAGACCACCCACTGGCTGCTCAGCTATGATGGTAGGAACAAGGAGCCTGAGACCTTACCTATGAAATTCCCGCTCCTTCTCGCCCAAGGGGTGGAAGGGATCGCGGTGGGACTGGCCTGTAAACTCCTACCACATAATTTCAATGAGATCATCGATGCCTCTATCGCCTATCTCAGAGGCAAGGGCAAGTCCATCTATCCGGATTTCCTCAACGGTGGGATGGCCGACTTCTCCAATTACAACGATGGAAAACGGGGTGGAAAGATCAGAGTACGTGCACGTATCCGTAAGGAGGATGCCAAGACCTTGATCATCCATGAGATTCCCTTCGGAACCACGACCAGTAGCCTGATCGACTCCATCCTCAAGGCCAATGATAAGGGCAAGATCAAGGTCAAGAAGATCGAGGACAATACGGCCGAACATGCTGAGATCGTAGTTCATCTGCCTTCTGGTACCTCACCGGATAAGATGATCGATGCGCTGTACGCCTTTACAGACTGTGAGGTGTCCATCTCGCCCAATGCCTGTGTCATTCTGGATGACAAACCGCATTTCCTAGGAGTCTCCGAGATACTCAAGTACTCGGTCGATCACACCAAGGACCTGCTCGAGCTCGAACTCAAGATCAAGCAGCGCGAGCTTCAAGAGCAATGGCACTTCGCCAGTCTAGAGAAGATATTCATCGAGAAGCGTATCTATCGCGATATCGAGGAGGAAGAGACTTGGGAAGGCGTGATGAGCGCCATCGATAAGGGCATCCACAAATACGTGAGTACGCCTGGAAGGAAATCGCGCGCCAAAGGGGTGATCAAGCTCGACCGCGATGTCACCGATGAGGATATCGTACGCTTGACCGAGATCAAGATCAAACGTATCTCCAAGTTCGATTCAAACAAGGCCGAGGAGAATCTCAAGAAACTCGAAGAGCAGTTGAAGGCCGTTCAGCACGATCTGGACCATCTGGTGGACTTCGCTATCGCCTATTACAAGGACCTGAAGAAGGAGTTCGGTAAAGGAAGAGAGCGCAAGACCGAGATACGCACCTTTGATAATATCGTGGCCACCAAGGTGGTAGTGGCCAATAAGAAGCTCTACGTCAACCGCAAGGAGGGATTCATCGGGTATGGTCTTAAAAAGGATGAATTCGTATCCGAATGCTCGGACATCGATGACATCATCGTATTCCGAAGGGATGGCGTGATGACGGTGACCAAGGTGGACACCAAGAAATTCGTAGGCAAGGACATCCTTCATGTAGCCGTCTGGAAGAAAGGGGATGCACGTACTGTTTACCACATGGTCTACCAAGATGGAAGTGCAGGGCCGAGCCTGGTGAAACGCTTCAATGTGACCGGGGTCACCCGCGATAAGGAGTATGACCTGACCAAAGGGAAGAAAGGGTCCCGGGTGCTCTATTTCTCCGCCAATCCGAACGGTGAGTCGGAGGTGATCAACATCCGCCTACGTCCCAGACCGAAGCTCAAAAATCTCCGATTCGATTTCGATTTCTCCGAACTGGCCATCAAGAGCCGTGGAGTGAAAGGGAATATCCTCACCAAACATCTGGTATCCAAGGTGGAGCTCAAAGAGAAAGGAGAGTCCACCCTCGCAGCACGCAAGATCTGGATGGATGAGGTCACCCGCAGGTTGAATGTGGATGGACGAGGCAAATTCCTCGGTCGATTCGGTGGGGATGATCGACTCCTGCTCATCTCTGACAAGGGCTACTATCGTCTGGTATCGGCCGATCTCTCATTGCGTTTCGATGATGACCTCTTCATCATCGAGAAGTGGCGACCTGAGCGTCCTATATCGGTCATCTACTATGATGGAACGAAGGAGCGATACATGGTCAAGCGTTTCTTGGCCGAGCCATCTTCTAAGAATATCTCCTTCATCACGGATCATCCGGATTCTGAGCTGTTCATCGCCAGCACCTATGAGAATCCAGAAGTGGTAGTGGAATACGACAAGCGCAGTTCTAAGAAAGAGGAAGAGACCTTCTTCTTGAAGGAATTGATCAGTGTGAAAGGCATTACGGCTGCAGGGAATCGATTGACCGCGGATAAACCGAAGTCCTTTGCGCTGATCGAGCAGGAAGATGAGCAAGAGGAGCCGGTACCAGCATCAGCACCTGTTTCAGCGAAAAAGGAAACCGTGTCGAAATCGACTCCGAAGTCATCAGAGCCTAAAAAGTCCGATACATCGAAGAAATCGGGATTGAAAGTGGATCAGCTTACAGAAAAGGCGGTCACTGTGGAATTCGATGTGGAATCGGAGACTTCATCTAGGAAGAAGCCTAACGAGAAGAAAGGCGAAGGTCAGATCACCTTGTTCTGAATTGGATCACTCGCAACTCTCCACCATCAGTTTGGTGATCTCCGTCTGTTCGTGCTGTACGGTATAACCCATCTTGATGGCCTTTCTGAAGGCTCTACATGCTCTCGCTTTCTCACGCATCTGTAGGAGGCATTCCCCTTTCACACGCAGGGCAAATGAATTGGAATTATCGTTCCGTATAGATATATCTATCAACTGGATGGCCTTGCTCAGGTCACCGGTACGCAAGTAGGATAGGGCCATATTGGCTTGGGCATAGGGGTTGTCTGGCTCGATCTCCAAGGCTTTACCTGAAAAGTACAGGGCTTCATCGTACTGATGGGCCATATTACACAGGTATCCGGTATTGATGTAGGTCTCGAGATGATTCCCGAATATCTCCAGCGTTTCCTTGAGGATCATCACCGCTTCATCCAGTTTGCCGTTCTCATAGAGTACGGTCGCAAAATTCTTCATGGTCTCCAAGCTTACCTCGCTGCATCGGGATGCCTGATAAAGCATTTCTTCGGCTTGTTTATACTTGTCCAGGCTCATATAAACAATGCCCTTCAGGCTGTAGATACTCTCCTTGGTATCGCTATCGGGGTCATAGGCCAGACCCAGATCCAGATAGTGAATGGCACTGTCCCGCTGACCCATCTGGTACTTGAGCTTACCGCGCTCATAGAATGCACGCGGATACTGATCATCGACAATGAATACCTTATTCAGGACCTCTTGAGCGTCCTTCACCTTGTTCATCTCGATCAGAATATCTGTCTTCATCAGAAGGGCAGTCATATCCTGAGGATTCGTAAGTAGAGCTGATTCTAAAGTCTCCAGAGCAGCCTTGGGATTGAAATTATCCAGATGACCTTCAACTGTCGCCATATAGGATGGCACAGGGTCTTGGGCTTGGAAAGCGGTAGTTGTGCAGATGAACAGCACAAGCCATATGTGTTTGACGTCCATGGTTATAGTAATAGTTGTCGACTGTTTTATACGCTGTATCTATCTTTCGGTTTCAATCGCCCCGGATTATTTACCTTACACATAGCCGCCTGAATATGTCCTCTCTGCTCTACAGTTTGATTAAATGATAAGTATATATAATTAATGAAATCAACTGTAGACCAGATAATTGGAGAAATTTCAGGTAAAGAGGTCATCATGGATTCATGGTTGCAGGATACACCCTCTCCGTCCTTGGTGCTGATCCACGGATTCAAAGGATTCAAAGACTGGGGGCACTGGAATCAATTGGCCGAATTCTTTTCTCAAAGAGGCTACAACTTCTTCAAGTTCAATCTGAGCCATAATGGAGGCACGGCCGATCAAGTGATCGACTTTCCGGACCTAGAAGCATTTGGAATGAACAACTTCGATCTGGAGGCCAAGAATGTTTCCATGGTCTTGGATTACCTCAGTTCAAAAGGTCTTGCTGATCGTATCGCCCTGATAGGCCATAGCCGGGGAGGGAGTATCTCCATCCTCTCTGCCTTGGAAGATGATCGCGTAAAGGCCTTGGTCACTCTCAATGCGGTGACCGACATCCCTCTATGGATGGAGAGATACGATACCATCGAATGGCGCAAACAAGGAGTGATACATATCCCCAATGCTCGAACGGGACAGCAGATGCCCATGTATGTGCAATTCCTGGAGGATTTCGAGCGACAGCGAACACGCTACGACATATTGCGCAGGGCCAGTGAATTGACTGTTCCGACACTCATCATCCATTGTGAGGATGACCGCGTAGTAGAAGTGGATCAAGCGAGACGCCTGAATGAGTTACTTTCTGATTCCCACCTTTTGCTGATTCCTCATGGCGGCCATACGCTAGGATCGAGGTATCCTGTCAAAAGTGAAATGCTACCTGCCGCTCTCCATCAAGCCGCGGAGGCCATCAATGGATTCATCCGATCGATTGACTGGTGATAGGAACGGTGTCCAAAGAGGATACCCGTCCATGGCCTAAGTCGATATCACCCACCATCGCGATCATAGCTGCATTATCTGTGCAGTATTTAAAGGGAGGAATGTGCGTCTTGATATCCATGGTCTTCCCCATTTTCTCGAATGCTTCACGTATCTGGGAGTTGGCCGCCACACCGCCCGCGAGAGCTATTTCTTGCGGTCGATGTATGCGGATGGCCTTCTCCAGTTTTTCCATCAGGATCTCAGTAATGACCGATTGTACAGAAGCGCATATGTCATCCATATGCTGTTCGATAAACCCGGGGTCCTTCTCCTTTTCATCCCGCAGAAAGTATAGGATAGAGGTCTTCAGGCCGCTGAAACTCATATCCAAGCCCTCGATACGAGGTTTGTTGAATGAGAATCTGGCCGTACCTGACCGTGCCTTGCGGTCGATGATCGGCCCTCCGGGATAGGGGAGTCCAAGCATCTTGGCCGTCTTGTCAAATGCTTCACCTGCTGCGTCATCCAGTGTTTTTCCGATCAGTTCCATGTCATGAGGCCCCCGCACCATGACCAATTGGGTGTGTCCACCGGATACTACCAGGGATAGGAATGGAAAAGCAGGCGGAGGATCCTGGTCGATGAAATGAGAAAAGATATGACCGCGCATATGATCCACTCCGATACTAGGGATGCCCAGCGACATGGCCATGGATTTGGCGAATGATGTACCTACCAGGAGAGAGCCCATCAGTCCGGGCCCTTTGGTATAGGCTATAGCCGAAAGCTCTTCTTTTTTCACACCGGCTTCCTCCAGTGCGATCTGCACCGTAGGAACTATGTTCTTCTGGTGCGCCCGTGAAGCCAGTTCAGGCACTACGCCACCATACTTGGCATGTACCTTCTGATCCGCGATCACGTTGGCAAGTATTTTGCCGTTCTTCATGATAGCTGCTCCGGTGTCATCACAGGAGGATTCGATTCCCAATATGATACGGTCCTTTTCCATGTACACGGGCTAAAGTAGTGCAGAGATGGTTTAAGCATGTATTTTCAGAGATTTTAGTGAAGAAGGTCTTCAAACGCATATCGGTCCTGCTGCTGGTGCTGCTTCTACTTGCAGCAGTATCCCTTTTCCTAGCTGTGAAAACGCAGTGGGGAAACGATCTCGTGACCGAAAAGATCTCCGATCAGTTGACCCGATCCTTGGGAGTTCAAGTCAGTATAGGGAGCATCGATCTGAATCCTTTCGAGACCTTGGAACTTCTGCATGTGACTATACTGGACCATCATGCCGATACGATGATCCAGGCTGAGCGAGTGTATACGGACATCGGGCTGTTCCATCTCATGGATAAGAAGATTCATCTGGAGATGCTCAAGCTTGAGCACGGTCAGGTGAACTTGAAAAAGCACTCAGGAGAGGATGAACTCAATATCACCCGCGTCATCGATGACCTGAAGAAGGATTCTGCTGCAGATAACTCGTGGGATTTCAAACTTGAACGGGTAGAACTGCTCGGCATGGATGTATCTCATCAAGATAAGAACAAGGCACCCCAAGACTCAGACCGGATAGATTTTGCAGACCTACACCTCAAAGGTGTCACAGGCATGCTCGATCAGATCGATCTGATAGAGAAAGGGATTTCCTTCCAAGCGATCGATGTACAGCTGAATGAGCTTTCAGGATTACAGATGAAATCTCTCAATGCCCGCATTACTGTGGACGATGAGCGATTGGATGTCGATAGCATGGATCTCATGACGGGTTCATCTGTACTTAAAGGTGACCTTCTCATAGACTACGGACGTACTGGATCGGATGATCTCATTCTGGATATTTCACTGCAAGAAAGCAGACTGGAGTTGGCTGAACTCGGCCGCTTTGTGAAAGGCTATGAATCCATGGAGGGGAGTGTGCTGGTGACCACAGAGTTGAAAGGAGGCTTGTCCGATCTGCACCTTTCTCATACCGATCTGCAGTTCGGTCGTACTTCGCGTCTAGGTATCGATGGAGTGATCAAAGGCCTACCCGAGCTCGATTCACTATGGATGGATGTCGAGATAGATCCTTTGAGATCCACCGTTTCCGATCTACGATATCTACCGGTGCCGGGAATGGAGGAACGTGTGGAGAAACTGCCTGAGGAGGCTTTTCGTCTCGGTCAGATAGATTTCAAGGGTAATTTTCGCGGCAGTCTTCAGGATTTCTTGGCAGATGGCATACTCATCACCGAACTCGGACGGGCTGAAGCGGACATGAATGTGTTCTTAGCTGAGAACGCGCAGTACAACACCTACACAGGTCGATTGAGATTGAAGGATATGGACCTTGGACGCTTGCTTGAGAACGATCAACTAGGAAAGATGACCTCCGATCTAGAAGTAGATCTTTCTGGTCATGGAGAATCTGTGAGTGCAGTTCTACAAGGGGAAGTGGAATCATTGACCTACCGGGGCTATGCCTATCGCAATCTGGAAGTAGATGGCACGCTGGAAGAACGCCTGTTCAATGGTTTTCTATCCATCAGTCAACCTGAGATCGACATGGATTTCAAAGGACTGGTCGACCTGAGGAGCAGTGAGCCACACCTGCGATTCACCGCACAGATATTCCAAGCAGATATGCAGAGTCTCGGCTTTTTCTCCCAATTGGATTCCACAAGCATGACCACTTGGCTCGAGGCGGACTTCTTAGGGGATGATATCGATGAGTTCCAAGGTAGTGTGGTAGCCAAGAGTTTGAGTTTTTGTAAGGGCGAGCAGGAGTATTTCCTGGACGATCTGAAAATTACCGCCAGTAATGAAGATAGTCTGCGCTTGCTCACCTTACAGTCCGATATGATGGATGCTCAGGTGAGGGGGCAATTCGCGTTCAAGGATCTGAAGAATGATTTTCTCGCCATGTTCGATGAAGTCATTCCCTCGATCTATGGTCCTGATAATGAGTACGAAGCAGGTCAGAGTCGACTCACATTCCAGGTAGACCTGAAAAATACGCAAGACCTCACCGGACTATTCATCCCAGACGCTCGTATAGGTAACGGAACCACGCTGCGCGGAGGACTCAATGCTCCTGAGGGTGATTTCTCACTGCGTCTCCTAATGGATAGCTTGCGATACCGTTTCGTGGGGATACAGGGTATCGATCTGGAGATGATCAAACAAGATGAAGTAGCGTATACAGCCTTGGAGACCCGAGATATGCAATGGGGAGACAGTCTGCTCTTCACTGACAATTTCTACACCTTCATCGCCTACGAGGACAGTATCGAGACCGATCTCACTTGGACCCTTGTCAATAAGGACGCTTCAGGAAGTGTTTCGGCCTTATCCATCATCCATAGCCCCGACAGTATTGTCAACATCATCTATCCCAGCCAGATGATCATGAGCGGAGACTATTGGCTGACCGATGGATATTCTGTGCTCACCTATGATGAGGGAGAACTGGAGATCGATACGGCCAGAGTATCCAACGGTACTGAGAGCATCGACCTCTCCGGACGTATCGGTAAGGATCAGGAAGATGTGGTCTATTTCGATGTGCAGGACTTTCAACTCGAGCACTTGAATAAATTCCTTCCTCCCGACATGGTGGACCTGGATGGGCGAACGGAATTGAAAGGACAGGCCGCGGGTATCCTAGGTA
>JABDLZ010000069.1 GCA_013001705.1 Flavobacteriales bacterium | reverse complement strand
ATGTAGAGTTCTTTGTCACCAGATTCAAAGAAGAAGCTTAAAACACATCGAGGAATGGATATACTCAAAGCAGCAACCGACTGGGCGAAGGCAGAACTCTTCTCCACTCCTTTCTTCATCCTCTTCGGATTGGTATTCATTGCAGCCAGCATCGGTTTCTGGCAATTGGGCAAGACCGATATCGCCAAGGCTTACATCATTCCCACCTTGGTGGCAGGAGTGCTACTGATGATCATCGGAACGGGATTGTATTTCACCAATAAATCGAGGATCACACAATTCGAAAAGGCCTATACAGAAGACCCTACAGCCTTTGTAGCTGCTGAAATGGAACGGGCTGAAGGCACCGTGAAAGAATACAAGAACGTGGTCTTCACGGCAATTCCATTGATCATCATCGCTTGCGCCTTGGTATTGATGTTCGTGAATTCTCCCAACTGGAGAGCGAGCATGGTAACGGCCATGGCCATGTTGGTGGTGATCCTATTGGTGGACGGCACGGCCCAAGCCCGTATCGTGGCATACCAAGAGCAACTGATCGAAGCAAGTCGAACGAAATAAACACAAGAATTAATGACTAAGAATCAATTCGGAAAAGAAGGATGGACCCCCGAGCGCATGGGGTCTCAAGAAGGCAAGACCTTTCTTATAACAGGAACCACAAGCGGCACGGGATACGAAGCGGCACGTATTCTCCTGTCCAAGGGAGCCAAGGTGGTGATGCTCAATCGAAATCCCCAAAAAGCGGAAGACACCATCAAGACCTTGAAAGAGACCCTCGGTAATGATATCGATGTATCCAATATCCAGATGGACCTGGCCGAACAGGCTTCTGTCAAAAGAGCGGCAGATGAAGTCCT
Source organism: Flavobacteriales bacterium (assembly GCA_013001705.1). Lineage (NCBI taxonomy): Bacteria > Pseudomonadati > Bacteroidota > Flavobacteriia > Flavobacteriales > Flavobacteriales bacterium. Next base: position 3,242 of record JABDLZ010000069.1, on the reverse strand, counting down.
CAGGACAGTACCTCGTATCGATGCTTTGATATGCAACGCAGCCATTGCACAAGTACCCACCCAGAAGCTTACGGTCGATGGCTTTGAGAGCCAGATGGGTACGAACCACTTTGGCAATTTCACCTTGCAGGCACTGCTCTATCCGCGTATCGAGGAGTCTAAAGGACGCATCGTGGTCGTGGGAAGCATGGGCTATAATCTGGGTATAAAGACCATCCAATTCGATGATCTGAATTGGGACAAGAACTACAATCCCAATGGTATCTACAGCCAGAGCAAGCTGGCGCAGATCATGTGCGTGTATGAACTGCAGGACAGACAGAAGGATGCTGGCAAAGAAGATGTGGTGAAAGTCTACGCCTGTCACCCAGGTGCATCCAGCACCTCACTGATCAAGACCAGCGGTAGCCTGATGACCCGTTTCGTTTGGCAATTAATGAAGATCTCTCCATTGGTGCAGTCAGCCGAGAAAGGAGCCTATCCACAATTGATGTGTGCTACTGAGCCCGACTTGGATCAAAGTGCGTTCTACGGTCCTACTGGAAGAAGTAACTGGACCGGTCCTGTAGGTGCCCATACCCTGGAGCCGCATGCAAAGGATAAGGAAGTTGCCCAAAGACTCTGGGAGGTCTCTGAAGCTATGACCGGAGTTGAGTTCAATGTACAAGAACCGGTATCTGCCTGATCCCGATAGAATATTGACCTTTGAATGAATCACCGAGCGACACTCGGTCAAATGAATAACGAGGAATGGCCAAAAAAGAGATCATAGAGATACAGAGCATCACCGACATACATCGGCTGCTCGGCCTTAAAGCACCGGAACATCCCTTGATATCGGTCAGCTATCCGGGTGAATTCCCCAAGGAGTCATGCATGGAGCCGGGCACCTACCGGAACGATCTGTATATGATCAGCCTGAAGAGCATCTCATCCGGGCAGTTCAACTACGGTCGCGGTTCCTATGATTTTCAAGATGGCACCTTGATCTGCACAGGTCCGGGACAGATAATGTCCATTGATGAAGAGCAGCTGGATCAGGACAGAGGCACGGAAGGCTGGACCCTCATGTTCCACCCCGACCTGCTCAGGCGATCGAGTATCGCACAGAGCATAAGCGGTTTTACATTCTTCGACTATGAGGTGAACGAAGCACTCCATCTTTCTGAAAAAGAGAAGGGCATGCTCAAGGAATTCGTCCGGAATATCGAACGGGAGATCGGACAGAACATGGACCGTCATTCTCAAGATCTCATCCTCATCAATCTGGAGAGCATCCTCAAATACACGGAACGCTACTACGATCGACAGTTCTACACACGCAGCAATGAGAGCAAAGGTCATCTGCAGCGTTTCGAGCGATTCCTGAAGGACTACTTCGACTCCAGCGAGTTGAGCGAGAAAGGACTACCCAGCATCGATCGCTGTGGACAGGCATTGAATATGTCCGGTCACTACCTCAGTGATCTACTCAAGGCGGAGACGGGAAAGAGTGCGCGAGAACACATCCACCTACAATTGGTAGAGCGGGCCAAGAATCTCCTACTCGGCTCCAACGCCACGGTGAGTGAGATCGCCTACGATCTGGGTTTCGACTATCCGCAGCACTTCAGCAAGCTCTTCAAGACCAAGACAGGGCTGAGTCCGAGCGAGTATCGGAGTCTGAATTAATCGTGATCAGCATCCATACAGAGCCCACTGAACACTTAGCGAAGGGCAAGCGGAGAACATGAAGAAATTCCTAAAACATATCGGCATCGTACTGTTGGCCCTGATCACCATAGTGGTCCTGACCGGCTCTGTATTCTTGAACTCTTCTCCTCAATTCGGAGGTCAGGCTGATGAGTATCGGCTCACTCGCTACGCAGATTCTCCCAACTTCGAGAACGGGAAGTTCGTGAATGATGGTCCATTCAACTTGGAATTCGACTGTCACAGCATCGAGAAGATGATCAAAGACAGGTTTTCATCACCTCCTGATGTGTCTCCGGATAGGAACATCGAAGTGGTCAAGCTGGACAGCCTGGACATCGCTTCATATTCCGACACCCTCACCCGGGTCACCTGGTTCGGACACTCCACCGTGCTTTTGGAGATCGATGGCAAGCGCCTGCTCTTCGACCCTGTATTCGGTCAGTATGTTTCACCCCACCCCTGGTTGGGAGAGGGACGGTATCAGGAGGAAATGCCCATCGACATTGCCCAGCTGCCTCATATCGATGCCATCTTCATCTCTCACGATCACTACGACCACCTCGACTATGAATCCATCATTGGACTTAGAGAAAAGACAGCCCGATTCTTTGTACCGCTGGGAATCGGTAATCATCTGGCCGCTTGGGGAATCGAGTGGGAACGCATTCAGGAAATGGACTGGTGGGAAGAATCGGAGTTCAAAGAATTATCGATTGCTTGCACTCCCTCCAAACACATGTCAGGCCGAGGATTGAACGATCAGTTCGCCACCCTTTGGAGTTCTTGGGTGGTCACGGGGAGCAACGAGAACATCTACTTCAGTGGAGATGGCGGTTATAACGATCGCTTCAAAAGAATTAAGGATAAATATGGTCCATTCGACTTCGCCATGCTCGAATGTGGACAGTACAATACCCTGTGGGCCGATGTGCACATGATGCCGGAAGAAACTGCTCAGGCCGGTATCGACCTGGGAGCCGAAGTGGTGATGCCCATACATTGGGGCTCTTTCACTCTTGCCACACACAGCTGGACCGAACCCGTTGAGCGACTCACGAAAGAAGCATCGAAACTGGATTTGACTCTGAGCACTCCCAGTATCGGTGAGTCATTCCTTCTTGATGGTAAAAGGCCTCCACAGGAGTATTGGTGGAGAGCATATTCAGAGTGAGTTAGAGTGGTAGGGACAGAGTCTAAGATGTCGCCACGTTACCGATGACCTGCAAGGTCTCGAGGGCCGGTGATTCCGCTCCTCCTTCATCTTCGATGGTCACGGCAAAGGCCTGACCCATACCGATGGCCTTCATTTCTATCAATGAATCTTCTGGGGTGAATATCCCCGCATCTACCGGTTGCCCATCGACCAAGGCCCACAGCTGGTAGACTTTACCTTCCGGTAAATCATCCATACGGGCTACGCTCAGATAGACAGATTCCTTACTTGGGTTCCAATACACGCGCGCCAGTGCGCTAGGTGCATTATCCGTCCCGGTCAATGTCACTTGAGTATAATTCGGGTCATTGATGATGGCCATGTCCTCCTGAAG